>DASRKU010000024.1:0-4321 GCA_035648815.1 Verrucomicrobiia bacterium
GCCACCAGCGCCCTCAACAAAATCACGGCCAATCCAGAGACCCGAAAGCTGCTTCGCGACCAGCAAAAGACGGGAATGGCGGCGATCTACAAGGAATTTGCCAGCCGCATGAAATTGACGCCCGAACAGACGGACAAGCTCAATGACGCGCTGGCTGACAATATCATGGACAATGTGGATCGTGTGACGGAAGCGTTGCGTGACAATCCCAAGCCTGACGAGTTGCGCCGAATGTTTGCCGAGCAGGACCAGGCATTCGCCGAGAAGGTCAAAGAGGTGCTCGGACCTGAGGCTGCGGCTCAATACCAGGAGTACACGAAGAACCTGGGCAGCTATTTGACATCGCAGCAATGGAAGGGGCAGTTGTCCGGCGATGATGCCGCCAGGGAGGAAAAATCGAAGAAAGTCTATCAACTCATGCAGGAGGAGACGCAAACGGCGCTCACCGCCGCGGGACTGCCGCAGGATTATCAAACCGTGCCGATGCTCAATTTTCGAAACATCGCATCGGAGGAGGAAGGGGAAAGCAGTCTCAAGCTTCTGGACGGAATCTATGAGCGGATGACTGCGCGAGCGGCGGCTTTTCTCAGCCCGGAGGACCTGGCGAAATTTCAGGAGTACAGGACTGCTGCGCTTAACAACAGCCGCGCTGCACTCGTTATCAACCGAAAAATGATGGCGCCGATTGGCAAGTGAGCGCCAGGCTGCGCGCAGCGCAGCCCTGCCATGGGAGAACCGGGAGAGCTCAGTTTTGAGCGGCGGCGGCTTTGACCATTTCGTCGGCCAGTTCCTGCGAAGTCCACTGATTTCCGGTAAAGATCTTCCGCAATCGGCCGGACGCATCAAAGACTCCAACGCGCAGGTTGTGGCTGATGCTGCCGGCTTCGTCGCGCCAGAAGGAGAGCCCGAGCTGGTCGCCAATGGCCGTGATGTCGATCAATTCTCCGGTGGCGAACGTCCAACGATTTGAATTGTAGCCGTGACTCTCGGCGTAGCCCTTCAGCACCTCGGGCGTGTCGAAGTCAGGGTCGAAAGAGATCGTCAGCAAATGCCAGTTGGTGGGGCTGCCGGCCATGCCCAGCAAGTTGGTTTGGGCGGACTGAAATGTCCTTGCCATAAAAGGGCAGAAGTTGGGGAAAGGACAGCGCGTAAACAGGAATTCGACGGCCAGGGCCTGTCCCCGGTAGTCGGCGGTGCTGAATGGCCGGCCCAATTCGTTGGTGAAATGGTACTCGGGCAATGATTCGCCCGGCTTCAGCGGTTCCACATCGCGCACCAGCCGGAAGGGGCCTGTTGTGGGCGGGGAGTTTGTTTTCGGACCGGTCTTTTGAATGGCGTCGATGTACCCATAGGCCTCGGTGACGACGAGCCGGAAGTATACCGGATCACCGGGTTCGAGGCCGGCCAGCAGGTTTGTATCCTTGACTTCAAAGGGCATCGACATGGCCGACATGTAACCGGGTATTTCCTCATGTTTGATGGTGATGCTTTTTCCGAGAGGCTTGACTTCCACCACCAGGCCTCTGACCTGGAACACCTGCCGGACTTCCTGCAGCGGTTCATGCGTGTAAAAGGTAACCGTATCGTCGGAGGGTTTCTTGCAGCCCGTGGTGGCCAGCAGCGCCAGCAGAATCACCGATGAACATGAGCGGACCATAATAGTGTCAGAGGGTTGCGCACTCCAAAACCTGGCGGGGGCTTCTCGTGCCCAGATCGCGCGGGTTAGGCGGCGGCTTTGTCGGTTTTGCGCCGGACCAGAGGTTTGGCTTCTCCCAGGACGGCGGCACGGGTGAACTTGATGTGCGAAACATCGTCGGTGCCCGGCACTTCAAACATCGTGTCCAGCATGAGCTTTTCCAGCAGGCTGCGCAGCGCTCGGGCCCCGGTGCCTTTTTTAATGGCTTGAGAGGCCAGCTCGTGAAGCGCGTCGGTCGTGAACTCCAGTTCCACGCCTTCCATCGCCATCAGCTTGGAGTACTGCTTGATCAGAGCGTTTTTCGTCTCGGTGAGAATGCAGACCAACTGCTCTTCGTTGAGTTCGCCCAGCACGGTCACCATCGGCAAACGGCCGATGAACTCGGGAATAAAACCAAAGGACAAGAGGTCTTCGGGCTCGACGTATTGGAGGATTTGCTGCCGCTCGATGGCGGCAGTCTTGGCGTCGGTCTCCGGTGCGCGAAAGCCCATGACATTTCTTCCGAGCCGGCGATGAATGATTCGTTCCAGGCCGACAAATGCGCCGCCGCAGACAAACAGAATATCCGACGTATCGACCCGGATATATTCCTGCTGGGGATGTTTGCGTCCGCCCTGAGGCGGAACATTGCAGACGGTGCCTTCGAGGATCTTGAGCAGCGCCTGCTGCACGCCTTCGCCGGAAACATCGCGCGTGATGGAGACGTTCTCGGTCTTTCGGGCAATCTTGTCGATTTCGTCAATATAGACGATGCCCCGCTGGGTCCGCTTGAGGTCGTAGTCCGCGTTCTGGAGCAATCGCAGGATGATGTTCTCCACGTCTTCTCCGACGTAGCCGGCCTCGGTCAGGGTCGTCGCATCGGCAATCGCAAAGGGGACATCGAGAATTTGGGCCAGCGTGCGTGCCAGGAGAGTTTTGCCCGAACCGGTGGGACCGATCATGAGAATATTGCTCTTCTCGATTTCGACATCGCCGTGCGGGTCCGGGGGCAGGGGCGGCGCGGGTTCTTTCTGGTCATTTTCCTCGCGTGCCGAGGGTTCCTGCAGGATTCGTTTGTAATGATTATGGACGGCGACGGAGAGGGTTCTTTTGGCGTGCTCCTGGCCGACGCAGAATTTGTCGAGCTGACATTTGATCTCCGCGGGTTTCGGGACATTGATGCGGGGCCGGTGCCGTTTGGCGGCGGTGGCCAGCTCTTTATCCAGAACGTTTTTGCAGAGGACGACGCAGTTATCGCAGATGTAGACTCCGGGTCCTGCGATCAGCTTTTTGACTTCCGCGTGGGATTTGCCGCAGAAGCTGCATAGGGTAATATTGGTCGGCCTTGCCACTCCTTTATTCCTTCTTGTCGATCAGGCTGGTGGCCTTTTCGACCAGGCCGGGGATTTCCTTGCGGGACTGAACGACTTCATCCACGAGTCCGTAGGCTTTGGCTTCTTCGGAAGACATGAAATTGTCGCGGTCGCAATCCTTTTCCACCTGTTCGATGGAGCGCCCGGTATGTTTGGCGATGATCGCGTTGAGCCGCTGTTTGAGCTTGAGCATGTAACGGACGCGGATTTCGACGTCGCTGGCGGGGCCTTCGGCGCCGCCGAGGACCTGGTGGATCATGATATTGGAATTGGGCAGGCAATAGCGTTTGCCTTTGGTTCCGCCGCACAAGAGGACGGCTCCCATGCTCGCTGCCTGGCCGATGCAGTACGTGTTCACATCGCAGGTCATGAATTGCATGGTGTCGTAAACCGCCAGGCCCGCTGTCACGCTGCCTCCGGGCGAGTTGATGTAAAGGTGGATATCCTTTTTCGGATCGGTCATCTGGAGGAACAACAATTGGGCGATAATGAGGTTGGCGACCATATCGTCCACCGGCGTGCCCAGGAACACGATCCGGTCCACCAGGAGCCGCGAGTAGATGTCATAACCGCGTTCACCCCGGCCGGTTTGTTCGACCACCATTGGGACCAGGAAATTTTGCATAACGATTTATTCTCTGATGCGCAACGTAATGGAGCCCCCCTCGGAGGTCAAGCGCGTCGGACCAACATTCCCGCGCAGAAATGACGTGCGCCCGCTGCCGGCTCGCTCTACAAAACACGCATGAACTTTAGCCTTGAACACCTGGGTTTATCGGCTCGCGACACCGTAACTTTAAAGAATTGGTACGTGCGAACGCTCGGCGCGCGCGTCCTCTTCGAGAACGGCCAGCAGCCGCCCATGTTCCTGCTCGCGCTTGCCGGCAAGATCATGATTGAAATCTATCCCGGTGACTTCGCGTTGAAAGAGACCGGCAATAACAAGTTAAGCGGATGGCGGCACGTCGCCATTTCCGTGGCTTCCATCGAGCCCGCCCGGGCAGAACTGGAGGCGCGGGGAGTGGTTTTCACCGATGAAATCAAACCGGCCGGCGGCGGCGGCCGGGTCCTGTTCTTCAACGATCCCGAAGGAAATTTGCTTCACCTGGTCGAGCGGCCGGCCGAAAACCAAAAGTTTTAACCACGGATGGACACGGATGGGGAAGGTAGGGGCGCACTGCGTGCGTCCGGCTGCGCGCAGCGCAGCCCTACCTTCCCTTATTGAGTCAGCGAGTCAATGAGTCAGTGAGTCAGAGAATGAAACACTGACAAC
>DASRKU010000025.1:0-8640 GCA_035648815.1 Verrucomicrobiia bacterium
ATCATATACCGCATGGCTTCGCCAAATTCGACACGTCTCAGAGTTTGAGGGATTTCATTTATGCAGCCATTTAGAAGAGGAAATTGCGTTAATTTCAAATTTGAAATTATTTCTACTGAACAGGCGCCGCCGCTCGGCGCGCGGCAACCTTGCTCTCGACGCTCTGGATATAATCGGCGGCGTCTTTCTGTTCGACGAGTTTTTGGTGATTGCTGATGAGGGCGGCATGATATTCGGGCCGGGTCATCTTTAGATCGCAAGCCAACGCCAGTGCCGCCATTGTGCTTTGATTTGTCGACAGGGGGGCTTGGGGCGCCGCGGCAAAGATATCAGCGGGGTTGGCCGGCGCTGCGGCTGCATCCGCAGCGGGCGCTGGCAGCGTCGTCAGCGCTTCCTGGGGCGATAAACGAGGCGCGGCCTGGTTCATCGCCACCTCCAACGTATTTGCCTGGGCATCTCGCTTCGTCAGAGGTTTCATGCCGAACAGCGTTTCCACCGTCGCCAGCACGGAGGTGTGGTCAAAAACCGTGGATGGATCATTCGGATCGGTCCCGATGACCGTGCCTTTGGCGGTGTATGCCGAAATGACAAGCGCCGGCACGCGGACGCCCAATTGATCGAAAGGAAAAATGTAATTAATGTTGGCATACTGGGAATCGTCTCCGGTCGGCACCGCGACTGGAGGCGGTTGGTGATCGTAGAATCCCCCGTGCTCATCAAAGGTGATGATCAGCATGGTTTCCGCCCAATAGGACGAATTACGAAGGCTCTCATAAACCTGCTTCACCAAAGCCTCACCCTTCCTGATGTCATTCAGGGGATGCATGGAATTTCCATCCAAATAGTTGTTCCCGGTATCGTATCGAGGCTCTATAAAATTGTACTCCGATAATTCTCCTTTTTTCACGTCTTCAAAAAAGTCGTCCATGTCCTGGAACTTCTCGGTAAACGGGTTGACAAACTCGTCGCGCAGATTTGAGAGACCGGCGGTTTGCGGCAACCCGTCGTGATAAATGCACCAATCCTTGCCGGCGCTATTCAATCGCTCGTAAATCGTGCCGTTCTGAAAAGTGAACCCGGCAAGAACCTGGCCATTGGAAGGACTGTCCGTAAGTCCCCCTGACGTGGCGGCGTGGATAAAGAATCGGTTTGGCCAGGTCGGCCCCGGGAGGGATGAGTACCAGAAATTGAACAAGCCAAATTCAGCGGCCAGGGTTGAGATCACTGGCAATTGATCGGGCTGGAAACATCCCATCACCAGGTTTTCGTCACCGCTGAAGTCCACCGCTTGCGTGGCGCTGGTGATGAATCCCGTCATGGGCGCCGGGTCGCTCCGCGGGTTCGCAATCGGGGGAAGACCTGGATCCGTTCCCGCCAGCGGCCCGTAGAGCTGCATCTGAACATCATAATATTCGTGAGCCGGATCGAATGTCATTACAAAGGACGAGGCCCTCTGAACTTTGACGGCCGGATCAGACGGCGAATTTGGATCCTTCTGATTAAACTCGTTGCCGGTGAGGCCCCACACTTTGGGATTCGTCGCCTTCAGATAGCCAAATAAATGATCGAAAGACCGATTTTCCAGCATCAGCACGATGAAGCGTTTGATTCCTTGAAACTTTGCCTGGGTTGCCGGATCAATTGGCATAAAGTCAGCCTTTGGTTGAGGGTCAAATGCGATCTGGGACCTTTTCCCATTACAACTCTCTCTTGGCAGAAGCAATAACATTTCTGCAAGCCATAAGGGCCGGCTCACAAAGCCATTTCAAATTTGAAATTTGAGATTGGTTGTTGGTTGTTCACTCTTTTCCGAAAATGGGGACGGGCCGTCCCCACTCCGACCTCCACTGGCGGGTTATCCTCCAGGAACGTTTTGTTGACGGGGCGGCGGACGCGGCGGCGGTCGCAGGTGATTTTGTCTTGCTCCTCTGAATAGGGCTTGCGGGCCGCCAATACCATCATCAACTATGAGGGGAAAATAACCCAAGGCGCTCGTCGCGGAGAGGACGGAAAACGTGCCGGCAATATTGATGCGACATTGGAACTGACCACAAGATGCGATACAAACGTTGGTTGGTTCTGCTGATGGTTGGTGCCCTGGTCCTGGCATTCGGGGCCTGCTTCAACCGTGAGCGGCTGGAACGTGCCGTGATCGCAACCCGGATCCATCACTCGCACGTATTCACTCCGCCTCCACCCAGCCCCGGCGAATCCCGGTGGCACCGGCTCCGGGCTGATGCCCAATTTTATTGGGATCTCTCGGCGCTTCGGGTGGCGAGACAGAAGCGGTTGAAGCAGTTGAATCCTGATCTGCGCCCCCTGGTGCAGGAGATCAAACGCCATCAGGCCGCCGGAGAAGGAATGCAGTATTCGATGCACGTCTATCGTGAAATCCGCTGGCGGCTGAATTTCACACCGGATCTCGAAACCACCCGGGCAAGGATTGCGGATCTCCGCCAAAGCCTGACCCAGCCGGCGGAACAGAAACTGGCTGCCGAGCAGCAGGCTTCCGACGGAAGCTGGGGACTTGGACTTACTGTTTGGCATCTTAAGCTCTATTATTCTGTCGAGGACGGCCTGAATGGCCGCCACACCGACCCGCAATATCCGCTGTCTTTTCTGGATCGGATTAACTCTCCGGAAAAGCTCACGGCCCAGCTCGATTGGATCTTGCGCGATGATTTCACGAAGACGGGGGTGTTCAACCGCGAAGAGCTCGATGAAACGTTTTCCGCCCTGGCGCGGCTGTTATTTGGGAGCAAACACACCGGCTACGCCTTTCATCCCCAGCTCAGGGACGCCCTGCGGGACTTTGTGGAGCGCTGGCAGAATCCTGCAACCGGGTGCTGGGGACAGTGGATGCTGGATCGACAGGGGCGGACCTGGAAAATGGACAACATGGCGATGACGTTTCATGTGGTTTCGGACCTTCACGGCGAGGTGAAGCATCTGGACCTGGTTGCCAAAAGTTTGCTGCAGCTCGATGGCGTCGAATTCCCCGCCGGCATCCGATTCAACGGCCATTACGAGAACCATCTGAATTGGGACCTCGTAAGAATCTTCCGATACGCCTGGCCGACTCTGGATGCCGCGACCCGGGAGAAGGTTCGAGCCGAGATTTCGCGCATGCTCGATTGGTGCCTTGCCAACTCTTACCAGCCGGACGGGTCGTTCAAGGTGAGTGATTTGGATGATACATTGGGTGACGCTTACAGCTACGGCGTCTCTTTTCTCCGGGAGACAGGTTACTTTCGGCCCGAAGAACGATTTTGGACCGACCAGGACTTTCCCAATGCCAAAGCCGTCGCCGACCGGATCGAAGCCAAACTGAAGTCAATCGGACTTAACGATCCGGGGTTGAAAGATGCTTATGAAACCTTGCACGGGGCGGAATGACGCCGTCGCCGGCATGGATCATTTTCCCTGGTAGTTTCTGGGGCGTTGAGGTGCTGCCCGTGTTTGCGAACCGGCCGCGTCGGGTTTGCATTATCGGCCTTTTCTGTCCATGTTGTCGGAGTTCAACCGGAAAAAACCATGAAAACAAAAACACAACTGACAGCGGTGCTGACGGCGCTGGCTTTGGCCGCGCTGGGTTCAACGGCCCTCGGAGCGGATGCAAAAGAGACGTGGGAGAAGTCCTGCGCCAAATGCCACGGTGCGGACGGCAAAGGCCAGACCAAGATGGGCCAGAAACTCGGAGTCAAGGATTACACGGATGCGAAAGTCCAGGCCGAGTTGAAGGACGACGAAGCCTTCAAGGCCATCAAGGAAGGCGTCAAGGACAAGGAAGGCAAGACCGTGATGAAACCGGCGGAAGGACTCTCTGACGAAGAGATCAAGGGGCTGGTGGCCTACGTTCGAAGTTTTAAGAAATAGCAAGCGCGTGGCCGCGTCTCGTAAGAGCGCGGCCATCTCAATAACAACGCGCGGTGAGTGGGAGCACAAGGCAGTCGAGGGTCGAGAGTCGAACGTCGAGAGGACAGAACCCTCACCCCATCCCTCTCCCATCCGATGGGAGAGGGTGCCCGAAGGGCGGGTGAGGGTTTGTTCTAATTCGGACAACACCCTCTTTTTGTGACAATTGTGTGACAGAAGCGTGACAAAAGTTAAGAGTTGGCGTCGGATACCCTTTCTGATTGCCAGATCGCGGGGGAGTGGAGGACGGTTCATATGGCAGAGAACTTCTTATGAACTATCGCGCCATATGGATATCGGACGTGCACCTGGGAACCAAACATTCCCAGGTCAATAAACTTCTCGAATTCCTGCGCGAAACGGAATGCCACCACCTCTACATCGTCGGTGATTTCATCGACGGCTGGCAACTGCGCCGGAAATGGTATTGGGCGGACGAATACAACGTGCTGATTCAAAAACTGCTTCGCAAGAATCGCAAGCGGATGCGCGTGACATTCATCACGGGGAACCATGATGAATTCCTGGAAAAATTCGTTGGAATGACGTTCGGCACTGTTCGGCTCGTGGAGCGAGCCGTTCACGTTGCGGCCGATGGCAAACGCTACCTCGTCATCCATGGACATCAGTTCGACGGCCTGGCTCACTTCAATCGCTTGTTGGACCGGGTCGGATCGGCTCTTTACGACAAAATTCTGGACCTGAACGTCTGGATCAACCGCATTCGGAGGACATTCGGGTTCGGTTACTGGTCGTTTGCGTCTTACGTAAAACTGAAGGCCAAGGCGGCGGTCAAGTACGTGACGGATTACGAGGACGCCCTGATTCAATTTGGGCGCAAGAACGGAGTGGCGGGCGTCATTTGCGGCCATATTCACCGGCCCGAAATTCGACCGCTGGGGGACCTTGTTTACATGAATTGCGGCGATTGGATCGAGAACTGTACGGCGCTGGCGGAAGATTTGAACGGAAAATTCATCCTCATCAGATTCCATGAAAATAATGCTGTGCATACTCGGCGAGGGCCGGGGTCATATGACCCAGGCGATAGCGGTGAAGGAGATAGTCGAGAGGGCTGGACACCAGGTCGTGAGCGTCGTGCTGGGCATGGGGACGCACCGGCAAGCGCCCCCGTTCTTTGCGTCGGCGATGAGAATGCCCATCGAGCGGATACCGACGCTGGAGTTCGCTTATAGGAATAACCGCAAGGTGGACCTGGCGGCGACGCTGTGGGGAACTCTGCGGAGGATCCCGGCTTTTTGGCGCGGCCTTCGAAAACTCAAAGGCCTCGTCCGGGACACGCAACCGGATGTTATCCTGAATTTCTTCGAATCGCTCACCGGGATCTATGCTTTGACTTGCCGCGAGCGGCCGCCGGTGCTTGCGATTGCCCATCAATTTATGTACGGACATCCCGATTATGTCCGCGCTCCCGGCCTCGGGTTGCAGCAATTTTTCATGAAATGGTTTGTCCGGCTCGTCGGGTCGGGTTCCACCCGGCTGGCACTTTCGCTCTGCGAAGCGCCGGATTTGCCCCGAAAGAATATTGAAGTCAGCCCGCCCATTCTCCGCCGCCAGCTCTTTGAACTGAAGCCAAACCCGGCCGGAAGCTTTGTCCTGGCGTACCTGCTCAACCACGGTTATGCCGGGCAAATCATCGCCTGGCACATACGCAACCCACAGACCGTCCTGCATTGCTTTTACGACAAGCCGGACGCTCCGCCGGAATGGCGTTACGACGACACGCTGACGTTTCACCGGCTTGACGGCGAAAAGTTTTTGCGAATGATGGCCGAGTGCCGCCACGTCGCCTGCACGGCGGGCTTTGAGTCGGTTTGTGAAGCGGCGTACCTGGGCAAACCCCTTTTCCTTGTTCCCGTCGAAAACCATGTCGAGCAGCAGGTCAATGCCATCGATGCCTCCCGGATGGGCCTGGGGATTGCCGACAGCCGTTTTAACCTGGATCGTCTTTCCGAACTGCCCCGGGCAATTGACAACACCCGGTTCCGCGCCTGGTTGCACCGTGCCGATTTTATACTGCTTCGAGCCATTGAACGCGCGGCGAGCCGGGCTCGTGAATCAAATCACTGCAGCCACTGGGAGCCCGAAGAGTCCAAAGCCGCTTGAATCCTGCGGCCTTTTGCAGGATCCAATTTTTCTGCCGGCTGCAATTTGCCGGCGATAACTATGGAATTACCTTCAACAGCGGAAGTATTGTACGCACGCAGCATGTCGCACGCATCGAACCAGGGAAACACCCTGAGATTCCCTCCCGGGTTTCTTTGGGGCACCGCGACCTCGACGACGCAGATTGAAGGCCACATCAATAACGAATGGACAGGCTTCGTGGCGCGCGACGGCCGCACCTGCCACCCGGCATGCGACAGCTATCACCGATACGGCGAGGATATCCAGTGGATGGGCGAACTCGGGGTGAACGCCTATCGCATGGGCATCGAGTGGTCGCGGCTCCAATCCGCCGCCTACGGGCCGCTGGACCAGGCGGAACTTGCGCGTTACGCCGACCAACTGGATCGGTTGAACGCGGCGGGGATTGTTCCCATGATCGTCCTCCACCATTTCTCCAATCCACCATGGATCAACGCCGGGGGAGGATGGGTCAATCCGTCCACCGTGCCGGCTTTTGTCGATTACGTCGCCAGACTTGTCCTCGCGCTGCGGGACCGGGTTCGCATCTGGAACACGTTTAACGAACCGGACACCTATGCCTGTTGCGGTTATTTCATCGGGCAATTTCCGCCGCTGAAAAAAGCGCGGCTGCTGACGTATCGCAAAGTCATTCGCCACATGGCCCAGGCCCATCAACAGGTTTGTCGTGTCATTCGAGAAACGGGCAGCGATCTCGGCCCGGTCGAAGCCGGGTTTTCGAAAAACTGGACCTATTTTCAGGCTTACCGGAAGCGATCGCCCTGGGATGCGTTGGCCGCCAAATTCGCTCATGCGCAATTCAACGAATTTGTCCTGCGCAGTTTTATCGCGGAAGGGCGGGACTTCGCCACGTTTCTTGGCGTGAATTACTACGGCCGGGTGCGCTTTAAGAATATGCAGCCGCTTGTGCCTGCGTTCGGCTTTTCCTGCGAGGAACTCTCAAGCCTGGGCGTGGCCTGCGATGACATGCTGGAGCGGCATCCCACCGGGCTGGAGTTTGCCCTGAAGAGGATGCATCAACAGTCAGGCCTTCCCATTTACCTGACTGAACATGGATGCGCCTCCGGCGATGAGACGTTTCGCGAACAGGACCTGAGAGAAAATCTGGCGGCATTGCACCGGGCAATATCCAGCGGCGTCGACGTTCGCGGCTTTTTCTATTGGTCACTGCTCGACAACTTCGAGTGGCAGTTTGGATATTCAAAAAAGTTCGGCTTGATAGGCGTGGACTTCACCGATGACAGGCTCCCCAGAAAGATGAAGCCACTGGGCCATGTCTATCGAGGGGTATGCAGCGAGAACGCCATTTGACAATTGGCAAAGGAACATCGGCCGCAGCAGGCGCACGCAGTGCGCCCCTGCCCTATGCGAACGCAGCAACCAAATTCCGACATCCTCACTCCGACACCCACTTGTATCGGTACACGAGATCCTCGGCTAATATATGCCGCAAGCCGGAACCCCGCCGCTCAAGTGGCTGGCAGCCAACACGAGGGCGCCCAACGTGGGGAAGCTCTGAACCATCTGCAAAAAATGATATGCAACCTTTTGTCGCAGATGCGACAAAAGGTTGTACTGCGGCAAGCGTCGGATTTAAACGAACCGGCGTGGGGGAAGGTCCTGATTTATCTCCCTGTGGAGACCTGGCTCGTGGCGGCCTGCAGGTGAGTTCGCAGATCGGCTTCGGATTGCAGGCCCACGAGCGTGTCCACGACCTTGCCGTTTTCGAACATCAGCAAGGTCGGTATGGCATTGATGCCAAAGCGCTGCGCGATGGACTGGGATTCATCGACATTCACTTTGACGAACTTGACCTTGCCGGAAAATTCAGCGGCGATTTTTTCGACTCTCGGGGACAAGGCTTTGCAGGGGCCGCACCACGTTGCATAGAAATCCACCAGCACGGGTGACGAGGATTGGATCACCTCGGCTTCGAATTCGCCGGCGCCGATGCGCGTGACGTTTGCCGTGGATTGGTTCATTGCGGTGGAATTGCCGTTGCCGGACGCAAGAAATGCGAGCAGGCTGATTCCTATTCCAACGATCGCGCCACGCCGCCAATTTGCTGTCAGCGGGCAGGTGCCCGAGGAGCATTTCCCGAAATACCCGAGCGTGCCTCCGAGGACACCCCCGACAACCATGTATAAAAACAAACTCATGGCGGGCTAGTCTGGCGATTCAGGGGACACCTGCTTCATTAAGTGTGTGCAATGATGGTGCTTGCATGCAGTGTAGCGCAAGCCCCGTTTTAACCCGGCCAGCAAAGTTGCCCGGTGAATCGCACCAGGCCTTCGCATAGGATGGCCGCGCACGTTAGCAGTTACAAATGGGCTATTTCGATTCCATTTTTATCCATAGTCAACCACAGCAGCGACCCCAAGCCGGCTCGGCACCTATCACCTTAGCTCACTTTGCAGGGACTCCGGACAAGCGTCCGCTCCATACTGATTAATGCCTTCAATTCACCTCTAGGTTGTCTTCAAAGTTGCGCATAACTCTTTCTTGACTCCAACGGTCCACTGTGGCTCACTTCGCAGCTTATGAATATTACTGACC
>DASRKU010000026.1:0-3735 GCA_035648815.1 Verrucomicrobiia bacterium
ACCCCGCTGAGACAGGACGGCTTTCCAGGCTTCCAGGGCTTGGGAGAATGCAGGGCGGGTGAATGGAGGATGATTTGCCATAGTTAAGCGATATTTTTCTTGAACCAATCCGCGAAGAACCGGATCCCCTGCTCAAACGCGACCGCCGGGCGATACCCAAGCCGCGCGCGCGCCTTCGATATGTCCGCGAACGTCAGCGGCACATCTCCCGGCTGCATCGGCTGGCGGTCCAGCACTGCCTTTTTCCCCAGAACTTCCTCAAGGCAGCCGATCATGCGGCTCAGCGTGACCGTCTGTGATTCACCCAGGTTAAAGATTTCATAACCGAATTCAGCCGCAGTGCAAGCCATTATCCCATCCACAATGTCGCTGATGAACGTGTAATCGCGTCCCGACTTCTCCGGGTCGCCAAAAACAGGGATCGGACGGCCCGCAGTCATGAGGCGCGCAAATTTGTAGATCGCCAGGTCCGGCCGCTGTCGCTGGCCATACACCGTGAAGAAGCGCAGCATCACAATGTCCATTCCATAAATGTGATGATACACATGGCCCAGGGCTTCACAGGCCAATTTGCTCGCCGCATAGGGAGATATCGTCGAACCAATCGGGTCGGCCTCTGAAAACGGAACCTTGGAATTGGCGCCGTAAACGGAGGAGGAGGACGCAAGGATGATTTTCTTGATCCCGGCGCGGCGGGCGGCTTCGAGGATATTGACGGTGCCCTCGACATTGACCCGCTGGTAAAGCGCCGGTTCCTCCAGGCTGGGCCGAACACCTGCCCGGGCAGCCAGGTGAATGATTTGATCAAACTTTCCCTTTGCGATGCATTCGGTGACGGCCACCGGGTTGGTGATGTCGCCGCTGACGAACTGGAAGTCCTTTCCGCCGGCCGCGACTTCCCTGAGGTTGCGCCGTTTGCATTCCGGGTCGTAGAACGAGTTCAGGTCGTCCAGAGCCCGGACGCCATGGCCGGAACGGAGCAGCCGTTCACAAACATGCGACCCTATAAACCCGGCTCCGCCCGTCACGAGGAAATTCACGCGTCGCAAGCTACGAAACAACTTCGAGGCTGTCGAGCGGGAGAAATGCAGAGGGCGCATTTCACTTCTTCGGGTGGTCCCTATTAATCCTAATCCTCATCTTAATCCTAATCTCCTTCGTGCGTCCGGTAATCGGAATTAGCAACGATTCCCGATAAATCTCCAGCTTTTCGTGGTCAAAGTGCGTATTCATCAGATTAGGATTATGAGAAAGATTAAGATTAGGAGCCTGGGCCGTGCTAACCCAAAAAAGTGAGATCGCCCAATTCAGTTAGGGCTTGGAACCCGAATTGACACGGGCCATATTCAGCACCATGGATCGAAGTCTTGGCGCGGCGGGGTGTGCATTCCTCGCGATGCTCTGGCTGGCCGGTTGCCAGTCTGCCCCGGAATTCCGACCGGCGCTGGAGGATAAGCCGATCAAGCCCGGCGACGTTTTACTGGTGCATTCCTCGGCAAGCACGGAGCCTTTTGGTGAACGATGGGTCGTGGACGCCTCCGGAAATGTGCGCCTGCCGTACTCGGGCCCATCGCGCGTCGCAGGCAAAACACCTTCCGAACTTGGCAAGGAACTCAGCAGTTACTTTTCCATCCGGCGATCCGTGACGTTCAAAGTCGAGAAGATCGATTCGGAACCTCTCAATCCCTCGATCACCAACAAGGCCAGCATTGCCCCGGGAAAAACGACCGTTCTGAAAAGCCCCAAAGTCACCGACGGCACGGGTGGTTTTTGAGAATCTCTGCACTTGGCATCATCCTCTCATCGCGCCATATTCAGCCCGATGCCAAATGGAACTGTTCTGCAACTGGACTTGCCCGGAATCCCCAAGCTGAAAAGCGGGAAAGTCCGCGAGATTTTTGATTTGGGCGACAGTTTCCTGTTTGTTGCCACCGACAGGATTTCGGCTTTTGACGTGATCATGCCGAACGGGATCCCGCGGAAGGGGGAGGTGCTGACGCAGATCTCCCATTTCTGGTTTTCTCAAACCGAATCCTTCCAGCCCAATCATCTGCTGTCACGGACCCTGGGGACCTTTCATGTTCCGATGCTGGCCGGGTTGCCTGAAAATTTTAAGCATCAATTGTCAGGCCGCAGCATGATTGTCAAAAAAGCGAAACCGCTGGCCATCGAATGCGTGGTGCGCGGATACCTGGCTGGATCGGGCTGGAAGGAGTACCAGAAGCGACAAACCGTATGCGGCATTCCCCTGCCCTCCGGATTGAAGGAATGCTCCGAACTGCCGCACCCCATTTTTACGCCCGCAACCAAGACTGAGACGGGCCATGACGAGAATATTTCCTTCGGCCAGGCCTGCGCCATTGTCGGGAGAGTCGTCGCCGAACAGGCCCGCGAGGCCAGTCTCAAGATCTACAATTTCGCCCGTGAATACGCGCGCCGTCGCGGCATCATTATCGCCGATACGAAGTTTGAATTTGGCCACCTGGAGGAGAAGCTGATATTGATCGACGAGGTTCTGACCCCGGATTCCTCCCGGTTTTGGCCCGCCGATCAATACGAGCCCGGCAGGAACCAGCCGAGTTTCGACAAGCAGTTTGTGCGGGACTATCTGGAGACGCTGAATTGGGACAAAACATCCCCTGGCCCGGAGTTGCCCGCGGAGATTGTGGCCAAAACCACCCAAAAATACCTGGAGGCTTACGAGCGACTCACGGGCAAGAAATTGTGAGCCCGGCTCTCGATGCAGACGCTCATCGATGATTTCCTGCAGCACCTGGCCCATGAGCGCGGACACTCCGATTACACCTGCAAAACGTACGCCGCGGTATTGAACCGGTTCACGGCGTGGGCGGCAACGCGCCAACTCAGCGAGTGGCGAACGGTTGAATTCCCGCATTTGATGGCTTTCCTGGAGCACGAGCGCGGCCGCACTCTGATCAGGGACCCCAAAGACTCCCCGCGCCGGCTCAGCAGTGAAAGCCTGTACATCGAAATTGCGGCGCTGCGCGCATTCTATCGCTACGCCGAATCCGAAAGATTGCTGCCGTCAAACCTGGCCGAGAACTTGTCACTGCCCCGCCGCTGGAAACGCATTCCCAAAGCGCTCACGACCAGCGAAATCGACCGGTTACTGGCGCCTTTGCAGCCCGACAATGCCCGGAATCTCTGCGACCAGGCGGTTCTCGAATTGGCATATGCCTCCGGCCTGCGGCTGGCTGAATTGCGCAACCTTCGGCTCGAACAACTGCACCTGGATTCGGGATTCATCAACGTGATCGGCAAAGGCAACAAGGAACGCGTCGTTCCGGTGGGCCGCAAAGCCGTTGAGGCCCTCAACCGGTACCTGGAGGCCGGTCGTCCCGAGCTGGTCCGGCCCCGGTCCACCGCCGAGGTGTTCCTGACCACCCGCGGCACCGCCTTCCGGCCCGTGACGCTCTGGCTGCGAATCAAACGGCGCGCGCGCCTTTCGGGCATCTCGCGCAACATCACCCCGCACATGCTGCGGCACAGCTTCGCCACCCATTTGCTGGAACACGGAGCCGACTTGCGCGTCATCCAGGAACTGCTTGGCCACGCCAATATCAGCACCACCGAAATCTACACGCACGTCGCCGGCAACCGGCTCCGGGAAGTGCACCGCAAATTCCATCCAAGACCATAGTTCGATGAGGATCGGAGGAGCGCACTGCGCTCCTCCGATCCTCATCGAACTATATTCTCTTCTTTCGCCCTGCG
>DASRKU010000027.1:0-12170 GCA_035648815.1 Verrucomicrobiia bacterium
CGAGATATCTCGGAAAAGGCTGGCAGGTGAGCGGCGGCTATATATTCAACGAGAACTCAGTTCCCGACGGTCATTATTCTCCGCTCGTCGCGGACCTTGACCGGCATTTCTTCAGCGTTGGGACGGGTTACAAAGGGAAGACATATGGTTTCGACATTGCCTATCAAGTCGGTTACGGAGCTGCGCGCACTGTGAAGGGCAGCATGACCTCGGCTGCCGGGCAGAGCGCCGATGGAACGTATGACTTTCTCAGCCATGCTGTCGTGGTGACATTGGGGCTGCACTTTTGAGCTGGAATCGGAGTGCCTTCAAAATCCAATCCAAGCCCTGGGCCGTTTCGGTTTGGTAGAAAACTGGTTTCTTGGAGCTGCTTCCCGGCTCCGAAACAGCATTGGCGACCCCGTGGCATTTGGCGGCGCCGGGTTTCAACCAGGCAGTATCTCTTAAAGTTCTTTTCTCATTCGATCGGAAAATGTTATTTTGAGGTATGAGCGACACCAGGCATTTCCCGATGGATTCGAGCACTCCCGGGAATGGGAGTCCAAGCAAGCCTGCCAAGTTGACAGAAATGGTCGCCGCACAGAAAGCCCGTATTCCTGGCCAGCTCAATGGCGAAATTACGGAGGGTGCGATCACCTTTCAAACCAGCCACGGAATCACTGTGCGCGGAACCCTCCATAAGCTCGCCCGCAATCAGGTGGTTTTTGAGGCCTATAGCCCGGAAGCCCTTGTCCAGATGTCGGAAGTACTCAGCAACTTCACCGTGCTGCTGGATGATCGGGCCGTTTATTCGGGCAAGGCAGTGGTCTCAAACATCATTCATACAGGTCTCTGCGCGATGTGCGAAGCCCAACTCGACGACGGGTGGAGCGAAGGCAGCATTTGCGTGCCGACACTCGAATCGGAGGAGATTAAGGCTCACTTCGGCACCTTTTTGCAGCAGTGGGGTCGTGCTTACAAGATTCTGCCCGAATACAAGGTTGTCATTGCCGACCTGCACTCGTTCCTGGTCGATTTAAAACGTTGGCTTGAGCAGGTTGAGCTTACCATCCGCTCCAGTCCAGCGGGCAGCAGGAATACGCTTGAACGCGAGATCATTCAGGGGTTGAGCCCGCGAACGTCAGCCGCCATCGGAGAATTATTCGATCGTTTTGAAAATGTGGCGCGCACTGTCGAACCGGAATTTGTGCCTTTGCACCAGGCCTTTGGCCGAAGACACCTGCATCCGCTGATTCTGAGTGCTCCGTTCGTATATCGAACTTTGCAGAAGCCGCTGGGCCATGCTGGAGATTACGAAATGGTCAACATGATGCTGCGCGACCCCTATGAAGGGGCATCCTTATTTGCCAAAGCATTTAACGCTTGCGCGCTTAACCGGCCGCCTATTGTCGCCCACCGCAATCGCCTCCGCTATCTCGGAGATAAGCTGCTCGATGAGACGCTTCGCAACCTTCGGCGAGGGCGGAATCTGAAGGTGCTCAACATCGGCTGCGGACCCGCTCATGAGGTCCAGACCTTCTTGCGCGAGCAGAGTTGTTCGGATCGCGCGGACTTCACCTTGATCGATTTCGACGAGGAGGCCGTGGAGCATGTCAGTCGGGTAATGGAGCAATGCAAATCGCAATACGGCCGCACGACGGCATGTCACGTGTCGCGAACCTCGGCGCAGCAGTTGCTCAAAAAATCGGCCAAGCCGACCGTGGGCGGACCGCAGGAAAAGTACAACTTCATTTATTCGGCAGGTTTGTTTGACTATTTTCCCGACCCGATTTGCCGAAGTCTGATGTCTTACTTCTACAACCTCCTGGAGCCGGGCGGGCTCCTCCTGGTCACCAACGTAGACACACATTCCAGCCAGTTGGAGATGGAGTACTTCCTGGAATGGCACCTGATTTACCGCGACACGCAAACCATGAAGAAACTGGTGCCCTCCAGTGTGGCTCCGCACGAAGTATCATTATTTCGGGAGCCCGCCGGCATCAACACGTTCCTCGAAATCCGAAAAGCAGAGGGTGAACAAAAACCATCCATCTAAAGCCCCGGCTGATTCCCTCAAAGCTTCGGGCTATGAGGTCGAAGTCACTGCCCGCCATCTTCAGGTGGGCTGCTGGCTCATCGTTTTCCTGATGCCCGCAGGTGTGGTGTTGGATTATTTCGTTTACCCGAACCGACTGGGATTGTTCCTCACCCTTCGTGTCACCTGTTCGGTGCTGGCGCTGATCGGATGGGGTCTATACAAAACGGGAAAGGTGCACCACCACCCCGAGCGATTGGGGCTGTTTCTTGCGATGTTGCCGGCCTTTTTCATTTCCTGGATGATCTATGACATCGGGGATCCGACTTCTCCCTATTATGCGGGGCTGATTCTGGTTTTGTTATCGATGGCCCTGGTGCTGAGATGGGAAGTAGGCATGGGTGTGATTGGCTCCGTTCTGGTCTTATGCATGTACTTGGCTGCGAGCCTTGGTCATGGTGGAGTGATAAAAAAGGGGGTGCTGTTCAACAATCTGTATTTTTTGATTTTGACGGGCGTCATCGTGGTTTTCGGCGGTCGGATTCACCGCACTCTTCGTCTCCGCGAATTCAAGTTGCGCTCCGAACTGGAGGAAAATCAGGAACAGTTAAAAGAGAACAACCGCAAGCTGGTCGAACTGGACCAGATCAAAAGCCGGTTCTTCGCCAATATCAGTCATGAGTTGCGCACGCCGCTGACCCTGCTGCTGGCCCCGCTCGAAATGCTCCTCAGGAAATTCCAGGGTTCATTCGAACAAGAGACGCGGGAATTGCTGGTAACCATGCATTCTAATGGAATGCGGCTCCTCAAGCTCATCAATGACCTGCTGGACCTGGTCCGAATGGAATCGGGCCGGATGGAGATCAAGAAAGAGCCGCTGGAAGTCGCCGAATTTGTCAAAGGCCTGGCCAGCGCCGCCCGGCAGGTGGCCGACGACAAACGGCTGAAATTGGAAACGTACGTCGATCCTGACCTTGGAACTCTTCTGGCCGATCGCGACAAGCTCGAAAAAATCGTGTTGAACCTCGTTTTCAACGCGCTGAAGTTCACGCCCTCGGGCGGCAGGGTCTCATTGCGGGCGGAAAAGCAATCCGCGCTCGATCACACTCCCGCTTCCGTGCCAGAGGCAGGCGCGCCAAAAGCCGACAACGGCGTCCCTGAAGAGGCCACTCCCGCCCGGGCCCCGGAGCGATCCACGGAGGATATCGTCCTTATCGTCAGCGATACCGGCATGGGGATATCCGAAAAGAATCTGCCGTTCGTTTTCGACCGGTTCTGGCAGGCGGACGGGTCCTCCAAACGCAAATACCAGGGCGTCGGCATCGGGCTGGCGCTGGTCAAAGAACTGGCTGAAGTCCAGGGCGGCAAAGTCTCCATCCAAAGCCAGGAAGGCAAAGGGACGACTTTCACCGTGCGGTTGCCATATTTGAAGGCGCTCCCTGCGCAGAAATCCGCGGCGCAGGAGCCCACTTTGGTTGCCGGGGCCCAGGCTGAAGGCGCACCCGCGGGCACCGTTTCGTCGGAAGAATGGCTCGTCAACCTGTATCGCCGCGCCGAATTGTTCCCGGCCATGACCCCGTTGCAAGACACGCTCAAGCCCGTGGAAGTGTTGCGCAACGGCAAATTGCCCAAGCTCCTCGTGGCCGATGACGAGCCGGACATGCTGCGTTTCCTCAGATCCCAATTGAGCCGTCATTACGAAGTGATCGAAGCCGTCGACGGCCAGCAGGCGATTGAAAAGGCTTCCCAGTTCCTGCCTGAGATCATCCTGCTGGACATGATGATGCCTGAGAAGGATGGATTGCAGGCGTGCCGCGAATTGCGGGAGAAGACGTCGACTCAAAGCATTCCGATCATATTGCTGACCGCGCGGGCGGACGAGGAAACCAAGCTGGCCGCGCTGGGCGCGGGCGCCAGCGACTTTCTGCCAAAGCCCTTTTCGACGACCGAGCTGCATGTGCGCATCAAGAACCTGGTCGAATCCCACCAATACCAGAGCAAGCTCTCCAAGCAGAACCAGGCTTTGGAATCCACCATCGAGCAGCTCAAGGAAACCGAGATGCAACTGGTGCAGACCGAGAAGATGGCGTCGCTCGGACGCATGAGCGCGGGCATTATTCACGAGATCAACAACCCGCTGAACTTCGCGACGACAGGGCTGTTCACGCTGCGAAACAAAGCGAAGCACATCGCGCCCGAGCAGCAGGGGGAATACGCGGAGATTCTGACCGATGTCGAAGAGGGCATCAAACGCGTCAAGACCATCGTGTCGGATTTGCGCATGTTCACGCATCCGGACACCGAAAATCGCGACCAGGTGGAGCTGTCGGAGGTCATCACGTCGGCATTGCGCTTTCTGAGCAGCGAATGGAAGGACAGCGTCCAGGTCGAGACGCAGATTCCGGAGCATCAGACCGTCTGGGCCAACAAGAACAAGTTGATCCATGTGGCGACCAACCTGCTCCAAAATTCGCTGGATGCCCTGAAGAAGAAGACTTTTACCGATGAAAAGCCGGCCATCCGCATTGAAGGCAGAATGGAAAAGGGTTGCAGCATGCTCTCCATCCGCGACAACGGGCCTGGTGTCAGCCCGGAGGTTCTGGATAAAATTTTTGACCCGTTCTTCACGACAAAAGACGTCGGGGAAGGGATGGGTCTGGGTCTGAGCATCTGCTATCGGATCATACAGGAGTATGAAGGCCGGATAACGGTGAAGACCGAGCAGGGAAAGTTCTGTGAGTTTACGCTGGAATTCCCCGCAAAAGGATGAGATTAGAGAAGGAACATAAGCTGAGCCGCTATGGATAATTTGCACGACTACAAAAAATTTGCGATTCTCTACGTGGATGACGAGGAGAAGTCACTCAAATCCCTGGCGCGCGCGTTCGAGGATCAGTTCCGGATTTTGACGGCCATCAACGCACAGGACGGGTTGAAGCTGTTGCAGGAGCAAGGCGAGAACATCGGCGTGCTGATGACCGATCAGCGGATGCCGGGTGAAAAGGGAGTCTGGCTGCTGGAGCGGGCGCGCCAGCTCTATCCGCGCGTCATCCGCATCCTGGCCACGGCGTACTCGGACATGGACGCGGCGATTTCCGCCGTGAACTCGGGAGCCATCTACAAATACGTCACCAAGCCCTGGGACCCCCCCCAACTGGAGCAGACGCTCAAGCGCAGCCTGGATTTTTTCATGGTCCAGCGCGAGCGCGACCAGCTCCTGCGCGAGAAGATGTCGGTGCTGCATAACATGATGATTGCCGACCGGATCGTGAGCCTGGGGCTTCTCGCGGCCGGCCTGAGCCATCACATCCGCAATTCCCTGGTCGCGGTGAAAACCTTCCTGGACCTTGCCCCGGCGAAAATGGCCGAGGAAAAGATGGATTTGGCAGGTCTGCGCAACCCGGATTTCTGGAAGGAGTACTACCAGAACGTCCAGGGTCAGCTTGGGAAAATCAACGGGCTTTTGAAAGACCTTTGGACCGCTTCGGAAAAGCCGTCCTTTGAATTTTCCGACGAGGTGCAGGTGCGCGACGTGGTGAATGCCACGATAGAAGAGTTGAAGCCCAATTTTGTCGCCAAGAAGATTGAGGTTCAGAACGACGTTCCCGAGGCCCTCCCGATGCTGAAGGTGGACAAACCGAAGTTTCACCGGTTATTTGAACTGCTTCTCCGGGATGAGATCTCCGCGCTGCCCCCCGGCAGCCGCGTCACGTTGACAGCCACGCGGCTCGAAGGTAAAGCGGGCATCCAGATCCAGGTCAGCGATGACGGTCCGGGGATGCCCAAGGAGGCGTTGCGGCTGGTGTTCGACCCATTCGTTGTCCGGAGCGATACCCCGATGGAATACGGCATCCATCTGATGGCCTGCTACTTCATCGTTCACCATCATGGGGGCAAGATCGAGGCGCGCAGCGACAACGGTCACGGCACGACGTTCACCATTCGGATGCCACTCGACCCCAACCTGACTCCCATCGCGGAGGACGACACCGAGTTCCTGCGCAAAGTCCTGCTCAACGATTCACTCTGGGAAAAGCTGATCTCCTCGGATTAAACCCGTCAAACACGGGCAAGCCGTGAGATAAATGGGACGGGAGGGGGCAGAAGTGGTCCCCGCGTTCGTTGGCAAACTACACGCCCTGGCAAGGTTTTCTCCCAGGCCGGATAATGTTAAAGATAAGGCCAGGGCATTCGAAATCCCGCCTTCAAACGCCGGCATCCCGGAAGCCAAAATCCCCATATCCACCCGCATAGTGGAACTCCTCGGAACCGACTACGTATTCGTCCAGATTCAATATCGGTACTCCATGCCGTTGCGTGGTGGCGCGCGAATCTTTTACTCTGGAGGCGAAGAATGAATTGACCGGATGCGTTTGGTATGGATTATCTAATTGTAGTGACTGCAGCAGGAAAATCTTTTGTAATTCTGAGTGACAGTCGCAGCCGTAAGCAGATTGTCAGGCGGGAAAGAATTGTTACCAGGACGGGCACAGAATCGCCCTACCCAGAGCACAGGCCTCAGCACCTGTTTTTGACACTGAGCGGATCGGCTGCTCGATGAAAACGCTCCTGGTCCTGGCCCCCCATCCCGAGCTGCCGGAGGCAATCCGCGCGGCGGTGAACCGCGAGCAATACCGCATTATTCACCGCGCGACGGTCGATGAAGCCGAACCATTGCTGGTGCACCGCCTGGTGAGCGCCTGCATTGTCGACGTCGAACTGAGCGGCGTGCAGGAGGTCTGGATCCTGGAGAAGCTGCGCCGGCAGTCGACCAAATGCCCCATTATTATTTATACCGGCGCCAGGCAATGGGAATGGGAGGAGGAAGCCTACCTGCATGGCGCCACCTACGTGCTGGCCAAGCCGGTGCGGCCGCGGATGTTCAGGGCGTTGCTGGATCGGCTGTGGGCAAAACCGGAGGTCATTGAAGCCCCTTCGCCTGCACCCGCGCCATCACAGCAAGCCTCGCCGGCCGCCCCCGCGATCGCCGGATCGCCTCCAAGCCTCGCCACCAATTACCAAGGTCTCGGCGCGGTGCGCGCATTTTCCGCCATTCTCACCCACTCTCTGGACGCCGATGCGATGCTCAAGCAGTTCCTGCTGCTGCTGCACGATCTGATCGGCATTAATCGGGCCGCGGTGTTTCTGCGGCATCCCGGGACCTGGCTCGGCGAAAAGGCGAGCGAGGAAAGCCGGCGGATGCAGGTGGCCTGCTCCATAGGCATCAACCCGGGACTGTTCGAATATTTCCAACTGGCGTCTGACAGCGGCATCGGCGGCCAGGTCGGGCGGCTGGGCAGAATCCTGCGACGCCAGGAGGAGGATGCCCGGCGTGATTCCGACACTCAAAGGGAATTTGAACTGCTGGGGGCCCAGACGGCCGTTCCCATCCTGGACCGTGAAACAGTCATCGGCGTAGCCGTGTTTGACACTCACATCACGGGCGAACCGCTGGCCAATGGCGAGCTGGAATTGATTTTCCACCTCCTCGAACAACTGGGCCTGGCGATCAAAAATATCTGGCTGCACGACCAGTTGGCGGTCAACAACACGATGATGGCCGAAATCCTGCGCGAAGTCACCAGCGCATGCGTGGTCGTCAGCCGCGATTTGGCCGTCCTGCACGCGAACAAGGCCGCGCGCCGTTTTTTCCCCACTTCCAACAAGCGAACCGGCGAGTTGGAATTCAGCGATTTGCCGCAACTGGTCGGCAGCAAGGTCTACCAGGTGCTGAAGACCGGCACGGCGCTGCCGACATTCCGCTTCGAACCCGAGGACTCCCCCGGAACGGTCTACAGCATCACCATTGTTCCTTTCCAAAGGGGGAATTCGGCGCAGCCCGCTTCGGCGTTGCTGATGATGGAGGATTTGACGAATAGCGAGCAGTTGCGGCGGCTGGAGATTGAAGCGGCCAACCTGCGGCTGGTCCGGACAATGGCCGACCGGCTGGCGCACGAAGTCGGCAATGCGATGGTGCCGCTATCCACCCATCAACAATTGCTCGCCGACAAATACAAAGACCCGGAATTTCGCGCTTCGCTCGATGCGGCGCTGGCGGACGGCGTGAAGAGGGTGACCCGGCTGATCAACCAAATGCGCTTCCTGGCCCGCGACACTCTTGCCTCGGCGGAAGCATTCCCGCTCTCGCCCCTTGTCGAGGAGGCTTATCAGGAAGCGCGAAAGCATCAGCCGGCGAAAGCCTCGCAGCTCAAATGCGAGGACGAGGAAAAGCCCATCATTATCAAGGGCGACCGCGCCGCGTTGAAACACGCGCTCACCGAAGTGATTCTCAACGCGCTGCAAGCCAACCCCAAGGATCCGAAGATCGGCGTCCGCATGCACACCGGCGCCAATGGCAAGAGCGGGGCTGCGCTGGAGATAGAAGTTCAGGACAATGGAACCGGTTTCACGGCTGAAACAGCACAGAAGGCCCCGTCTCCTTTTTACACCACGCGCAATGTAGGCCTTGGCCTTGGACTGACGGTGAGCCGAAAAATCATCGAGACCCACCATGGCAAGCTGGAGATTGTCCCGCCCAAATCCGGCCAGTCTGGCATCGTTCGCATTTCGCTTCCGATGGAGTTCGAGGCCGGTGCCGCTTCGCGCTAGCAGCGTGTCGGACTTTCGGGTGCCCTGAGTGATGCTGTGCTGTGGAGGTGAACAGTGCGTGGGGCAGGGGCGGCCACGCTGCTAGATGTTTTTTGCTTCGCAAAAAGGGGAAGATTCAATGAGAGCGGCTGGGCGGGGTCAATGAGCTATGCCCGCACGTTTCGTCAACATCGACAGGGATACGCCGCTGCTCCTGGCCCTATTCGTTCAGTCCCCAGTGCGTGTACCCGCCGTTTTGATAGTCGTTGGATCCCGGCACGGGCATGGGGGGCGCAACAACCGGTGCCTCGCGAAATTCCATCCGCGACAGGAATGGCATGTAATCCATTCGCAACCTTTCGGCCGCCCGCCAGCCCTGGTCCAGCAACACATCGGCAGGCATTGACTTGCCCGAGGAAGCCAGCACCAGCAGAGCAAAGGCTCCCTGATCTTTGGTTCTGGAGCGCGCGCACCTGGAGAGCCAATCACTCACCCCCGCCGGCAGGTCGCGGTCTTGCGTGCAAACGAGAAGAATATCTGTTTCAGCAGCCTCAGTGATCGACTGATCGGCAGCCGGGCCGAGGCTCAACTGGTCGAAACTCACTTGGCTAATCTGGAATGGCAACTGCATTTCAAACCGGCTGGTCAATCGCTGGCAAAGCTGAAGACCCTTATTGAGCGCCGCGGAATCCTCATAAAGCAGCAAAATCTTGCAAGGATCCAATCCCTCCAACGACGAATCATCTGTTGCCAACGTGGACGAAATCATAACGCAAAACCCTTTCCCGGTTCTAAACTTTCTGACAATCTCTTTGTTCCAACACCTTCCGGGCCATCACCCTCTGAATAGCTTTATTAGCAACTCTATCATTACTCGACAGCGCGAAAATGACAATGCAAAGTTATTCACTGTCGTTCACAACCTATGAACAATTTGCAGAGACATTGTGCACAAGTTGTGAACAATCTGTCCCCAGGGCGCAAATCCCCCGGTCGACCGTTGGTTGGGGGACTCTCAACCGCCGGCGACGATCTTGATGATTTCCAGCCGGTCACCGGCCGATACCATGCGCCGCGGAAATTCGGACGGAACAACCGCATCGCCATTGTGCTCAACAACGACGCTTCTCGGCAGCAACTCCTGCCCGACCAGGAACTCCTCCACCGAACAAGGCAGTCGCGCGGTCACCTTCCGTCCATTTGCAATCACCCAATTCTCGGCGCTCATTGCACAAATCCGTTACCATTCATTTCAACCACGGATGAACACGGATTTTAAGAGGAGCACATATTGGTTGAAACCTTGTGCAACGATTCGCTATCTGGTGACGAGCTTGCCGCGAGAGGAATTCCGCTTTACATCCGTGTTTATCCGTGTGCATCCGTGGTTATGCTCGTTTTCTTCTGAATAGTTACGACTAAATCATGCCTCACGTAGTCAACGCTGCATCCCAATCTTTCCACACCGGTTCGTAGCCTAATCGCCGGATCAATTGGGCGACCTCCTGGGGCGAACGCTGGTCTGCAATGCGAAACTGTTCCGTGGCGCGGCTCGAAGCATTGCCCGTCGCCGGCGAAGGCGACCATTCGCTCGATCCTGAATCATTGATGATTTTTCCGCGAACGGTCTGGTGCAGCTTTTGGCTCCCGGCGCCGGTATAGCCGCCCGGCTCGGTGTGGCTGCCCGCGCTGACCAGCGTGATTCCCAATGGTATCAGCCCATTGCGCAGCGCAGCGGCTTCGCGGGTGGACAATACCAGGCCTGCATCAGGGAACATGAGCCGAAACGCGCACACCAACTGCACCAGTTCACGGTCGCTCATGTGCGTCAACGGCTGGAATTCACCCGCGCATGGCCTGAGCCGGGCCAAGGAAATCGTCAGGGCCGCCTTCCAGCATTTTCGCAACAAATACTGCGCATGGGCAGCCACGCTGAGCGCCTCGCGCCGCCATTCGGCAAGGCCATACAAGGGGCTGACCCCCAGTCGGCGAAACCCGGCGTCGTAAGCCCGCTCGGGTGTCTCCAGGCGCCAATCGAAATTTCGCTTCGGTCCCGCCGTGTGCATCTGCGCATAGACAGCCCGATCGTACGTCTCCTGGTAGACCACCAGGCCGTCCGCTCCGCGGGAAACAAGCGGGCGGTAGTCCGCCGTTTCCATGGGCCCGATTTCCAGCGAAATGCTCGGCCACTCCTCGTGCAATGCGCGGACGCAATCCTCGAGATAGCCGTTGGAGACGAACTTCGGATGTTCCCCCGCGACCAGGAGCAGGTTGCGAAAGCCCTGCGATCGAAGGGCGCTGGATTCCTGAAGAACTTCGTCGACGCTCAAGGTGACGCGCAGGATGGGATTATCGCGCGAGAAACCGCAATACTGGCAGTTGTTGACGCATTCGTTCGAGAGGTAGAGCGGGGCAAAGAGGCGGACGACTTTGCCGAACCGTTGCTGGGTCAATCGTTGGGCGCGTCCGGCCATGGTCTCGAGCGAGCCGGTCGCGGCGGGGGAAATCAACGTTGCGAAGTCTGGCAGGGAAAGGGTCGATTTCGCCATGCTGCGCGCCACTTCTGCCGGGCCGCTGGCCAGGGATTGCGAGACCAGTTGATCCAGCGGCAATGAATTAAATTCCGAGACAAAGCTCACCTCCTCACCGTAGCAGCCACTCCCGGAATGTCGAGGGTAGCGATATCGCTGATGCGTCTCGTTAACACATGTAGCAGCCGACGTGAGGAGGCTCTGACCAACCTGCGGAGCTGAACATCCAACAAACCACCATCCACCATCCAACGCCCAAGGCGGAACGGCCTGCGCTCGTCTCGGGCCAGCAGCGCCGTCCCTACCCATAAATGGCACGGCTACGGACTCCAATACCGATAATTGATCTCCGGAAAAATATTGTCCTGCAGTTCCATTGCTTGCACGGCGGCTTCATCCACTGTGCCGGCGGTGATCTGGTCGTGCAGCTCGGTGAACCGCAGCAAGTGGTCTTTGACTCGTTTTCGGGCGTAATCCGGGCTGGTGCCGGTGCGCAAAATGAAAGGCCAATCACTGGCCTGCGCCAGAAGCAACTCGCGTCCTGCCTGCTTCAGCACCCGATCCTGCAACGGGTCCGGAACGGTGAAACGCGACACGAGCGCTGTCATCCGTTCCTGCGCAATGTGCAGGTGCGGCAGAATCCATTCATTGGTTTCATTCAGCCATACCCGCCAGTATCCTTCCTCACCCCAACTGGACGCGCTCGGGTTGGCAACCTGGTTCGTCGGATGCGCCTGCAGATATTCTCCCGGAGTCACTGCCTTGAACGTCTTCTGGTCGTAATAGGCTTTGCGCACAAAGAAATCGATAAACTCCGACCCCTCATACCACCAGTGCCCAAACAACTCGGCATCATACGGCGAAAGCACCAGCGGCGGCCGATCCATCACCGCTGACGCAGCCCGAATTTGCTTCATCCGCGATTCCAAAAAATTCTGGGCATGGCCCGCCGCCGTCTCCATGGCGCGCTTTCGATCATAAACCTGCTTTTCAAGAGATAAGCCCGTGATCCGATAATATTTTATCCCGGTAAACCC
>DASRKU010000028.1:0-6364 GCA_035648815.1 Verrucomicrobiia bacterium
CCCGTTTGTGTTTCGAGATCGGTATCGGAGAGACGGCCATGTGGAGTGAAACGCCCAACAAGACGCTGGACCGAATTGCGAGCAGACCTCGCAGTTTTCGGACGCGCCTTTGCAGATTCATGATTTTGGATTTGCGTGCTCGCAATCGGTCAGCTTTGCGTTGGCCGCGGGGACGCGCATACACGCAAGAAAGGAGAACATATGAGAGCTAAATTGATGACTGCAGTCGTGCTCGGCGGGTTGCTGCTCGCCTTTACCGCTCGGTCAGAGGAATCCGTCGCTGGCATTGGCATCGACCTAGGCATTCATCAACACAAAATGAAAATCATCCATGTTCTGACGAACACACCGGCGTCAAAAGCTGGGCTATCCGCAGGTCTTGTTGTTCAGAAGATTGACGGCAAGACCACCGAAGGCAAATCGCTGGATGATTGTGTTAAGATGATTCGGGGTGCTTCTGGCACCAAGGTTACGCTGGAACTGGTTGATACGTCTCAAAACAAGACGAACACGGTGGAGTTAACCAGAACAGCGATTAAGCGGTGATTGATTATGCGGCCAACCAGATCACTTGAGCCGCCGCGCGATCCAGTTCGACCATGATTGACGGTCACAACGCTGTAGTTGCAGGCGCGAGCGCGTTGTCAGCGGCTGTGGCTCAGTTCCATCGTTGACCGCATTCCGCGCCATGCTCTCTTTTGGTCATCGCCGTAAGCTGACAGCCAAAGAAGTCAGAGACATCTTGGTGCGGTTCTTAGCCGGCACTGTGAAGCCGCATGAGTTTGACACTTTTGTGTCGGTTTCTATCGAGGACCCGCGCTTGGATGCGATTGCTGTACGATGCGACGGACTTCGGAGTGAGTTTCCTCCAGAAGTTCCAGGCCATTACTGCGGTGAGGTTGGGATCGAGGTTATGCGACAATTCATTCGGGAGCTTGAAAAAGATGCGGTCTAACAATAAATCGCTGGAGCCAACTGCGGAGCTTCTGAGAATCTGATACTGCCATCTGATACTGTTTGCCTTTTTCGGGTTGACTTTTGCTGAGTCGTGAGGAGGTCGGGACTGAGAAACACCAATAGTGACGGGCCAATCAGAGGTGTGATGAAATGTGAGGATGGTGTTCTTGGATTTCGAGACAGGCAGGGACAACGATCATCGGCAGCGCTCCGAGGGAAGCGAGCCAATGCATTCTTTGTTTGCTTCCCCGGTCGGTTTCGGAGGTTCGTCTTGTGTTCTTTTCATTACCAGTCCGGCGCATACTGAGACAATTGTCACAAAGACCGAAAATGGCGCAAACCATCGATCCAAGGGCAATGAGCCTTTGGCCGGAAGGTCCAGCACCGCTGAAAGCATCTCTTCGTCACCGGGAAAAGGCGCGGTGGCGATGACGTTGCCGTTGGCATTCACGGCTTGAGAGATGCCCGAGCTGGTCAGTCGGAAAATCGGAATGCGGTATTCTGCGGCCCGGACGGGCGCGACCAGCGCATGCAACTCGTGCTGGCGCTTGCCCCAATCGCCCACATCCATCGTTGGCACCACTAACAGTTGAGCGCCCATCGCAATCAGATGATCCGTGACGCGGGAGTAACTCAGATCGTAGCAAACGCAGATGCCAATCTTCCCCCATGGAGAATTCCACAGAGCCTGCTGGCGCGCTGGCAATCCGTCCTCAGCCGGGCAAGTTGAACCAGTGACACCAGGTAACAAAATATCGCAAGGCGCAGTCCAACATGTTTGGTGGGCAAATACGCAAGGTGGAAGAATTCAGTTGCGGCCGCGATGAAGAACAGCGCCTGGATCCATGAAAGCGGCGGGGCGACCGTCCTGGAGGTACGGAAAATTCCGGAAAGGGTAGCGTCTGTGCTGGCTTCAGTGTTCATGGTGCCCGGCTAAATGTTGCGACTTCTGGCGATTGATATGTGCGAACCACAACGTTTGTTGGACTGGAGGGCGGCCCGTACTGATCTCCAACCCAGGATAAAAACCAGGACCACCACACGCCATAACCATGCATCTTCTCAATATCGGGCACGCCGCCGAATTCGGTCAGAGCTATTAATTTTTTCCCATCGAGCCGCGACTTAAGCGCCTCCCAACGCGGCCGCAGTGTGTCACTTTGATTCTTAGGGTAACCGTCCACTCCGACTATATCGACCACATCATCGCCTGGATACCAATCCTCCCGCTCATTGCTGAGAACCCAAATCAGGTTGTGCAATCCATGATGCCCGGATAGGCGGGAATAGAGCAGCCGCCACAGCCGCTTGAAAGCTTCAGGTCCCTTTGCACCCCACCAAAAACCTCCAAATTCCGCTTCATGCAACGGCCGCCACAAAATCGGAATATCTGCCGCCGCCGTTTTTTTCAACTCTCCCGCGATCACGTCGATGTCCCGAAGGATCAGGCCATATTCGGCCGAATTGGTGTCATCCAGGGCGGCCGCAACGTTGAAGGTTGTGGCGCTGGTATAGAATGCTTTCCACCAGGGTTGGTCCTTCGAATCCAGCAGGTTCGTGGGGGCGTTCCAGTGCCAACTGAAGGCCAGCACGTGGTTGGACCTTGCCAGCGCGATCAGGTCCTCCGTGTAACTGGCCGGTCGCTTGTTGCGCTCCACGCGAGTCGGGCAATATTCCAGGAAATCCCCCGCAATGATCAGCGGACTGCGTTGCGCTATTTTTTGAATGTACGGCAGATCCCCCGTTTCCTGCTGGCCGGACCATGTGAGCTTGCCGTAATCGTTCGCCAGCCGTTGCATCAGCTCGCGGGTGCGGGCCGTGGCTTGCGGATCCGATAACTTCGCCGGCACCGGCAGCGGCCGCGGATAGGGGAACAACTCGACGCTGTCGATGTCGTAAAAACCTGTTCCGCCGCCAAGTTGTATCGTGTTGGTGCCGGCCGCCATTTCGAAACTGCCGATATCCTGGATATCAAACGAGTTTCGCCTGGGGAATATGCCGGAAATCGAGGAGCCGTTGACTACTCCCACAAAGTTTTTTTGGCCGTAAGGCGAGCGGAAACGCACAATCAAACGATAAGGGCCGGCGGAGGCCTTAAATTCCCACCGAACCAAACTGTTCGTTGCACGAAATCCGGTCACGTAACCGCTCGCGGAATACCCGGGCACCTTGCTGGAAACGCTCGTGCCATCGAGGATCCCGTTCTCAGCCTCCAATGTAATCGTCTCGGCTCCGATGCTACTGGACTGATCCAGGTGAAAACCAACGAGCAACACTAGAAAGGGGCATAATGCAACTGCTCGAAATCGTGACGCCCGTGCGCTCGTGCTGCCGTGATCCGCCATTGCAGAAGAGAATTGTGCAGGCGAAGAATCCTGGCAAGCGAAACTGATCCACTCAGTTCGTCAACCGGGTCGAGCATTCACCCGGATCGCTCGGCCTGGCGGGAAGCCCCGAGGTGATCGCAATTGGGGTGTTTACCCTACTTAAGACGCGTTTGTCCTCAGTATAGATTCTCAGGCATTGAACTTCCCGCTCTTTTTGGGGTCCTCAGCCGGCCATCTGGTCGGTGGTTACCCCACTTCCACAACGCGCCAGGCGCAGCTTATCATTCGGAAGATGGGGATAGATATAACCGGGTGCGCTCAGGACCGTAAGCCGCATTGATATTATGAAAATCTTCAGTTCAGCCTTTCGTGACGGGGAACGAATTCCCCGCCAATATTCTCGCGACGGAGAGGACAAGAGCCCTCCGCTCCGCATCACAGACGTTCCTCCAAATACCCGCAGCCTGGCGCTCATCATGGACGATCCGGATGCGCCGAGAGGCACGTTCACGCATTGGATTGTGTTCGACATGGATCCCAAAACGGTGGAGATCGGTGAGGATCGGGTTCCGGAAAACGCGCGCCAGGGGGCGACCGACTGGGGAGAGGCCAAATATGGCGGCCCCAAGCCACCTTCGGGCGAGCATCGCTATTTTTTTCGACTTTACGCGCTGGATACAAAGCTTGATTTGCCTCGGGGTTCCGGCAGGCAGCAAATCATGCAGGCGATGCAGAGCCACATTTTGGAGCAGGCCGAAACCATGGGTCGCTACGCCTCGCCGCAACCTGCCGCCGGCAAGAAATGAAGGAGGAATTCCATGGAGACACTCGAAGTGGCGCCCGAAGAATGGGAGCAGTTTTGCAGCGATATCCAGGCTTTCTGCCAGGGGGCGGTGGCGAGCATTGAGTGGGTGCAACCCGATGGCGCGACAACGTCGATCACCCGGGATGTGCCGCTGCGGGCAATTCTATGGGGTGACAAGACCGATCGCTGCAGTAACAAGCTGGTCATCGACTCGGGGCTTCCGGGTGAAGAGCCGATCCGGCACGTCGTGATTGAGCCCATTCACATCCGGCTGAAGGGGGATGCCGCGGACCGCTACAATTGCCTGGAGGTGATCGCCGAGAATGGAAAAACCACCATGGCATTTCATCCCGGACTAAACTCTGCGCAGTTGAGACACTGTTATTGGCAAACCCCTACTCGCCAAGGTTCCGGCGCAAGAGAGCGTTGAGCCGGGCCGGGGAGGTGACCGTCACGATTCTCCCTTTGGTGGAGACGAGCTTGAGCTCGCGGAACTTTGCGAGAGTCCTGGAAAATGTTTCACTTACGGTCCCTAATTCCGCCGCCAGCACCCGCTTGGTCATGGCAAGTTCGATCCGGACCGGCTTGTCGCCGGCGGGATTTGGACATCGTTTGATGAGCCAGTTTGCAAGCCGGGTCTCGACGTCCTTCAGCGTGAGATCTTCCAATTGGCCCACCAGCACGCGCAGATGGCTGCTCATGGAGCCGAGCATGCGCAACGCGAGTTCGGGCTGGCGGCGCAGCAAGGCCAGTATCCCGTCCTTCTGGACGAGCAACACCTGGGTTGAATCGAGCGCGCGTGCATCGGCGGGATATCCCTTGTCGCTGGCCAGGGCCACCTCGGCGAACGATTCCCCAGCTCGAAAAACGTGAATAATCTGTTCCTTGCCGGCAGCGTTGACGCGATGCACATTCACCGCGCCGCGTTGCACGATGTAAAAGCCCACAGCGGCAGCCCCTTCGTGAAACAGGTAATCGCCTTTTTCCAGGGACTTTACCACCGTGACCTGCGCAATGTGTCCCAGGTCCTGAGCCGGAAGCCCCGCAAAAAGCTGGCAACTCCTCAAGGTGTTCGCGATGGCGATTGTTCTCAGTTCGGGGACGGCGGCGGACATGGCACAGATTCAAGCAGCTTCACGCCAAAAGTAAACGATGCAGTCCGCGATCGATCCCTAATGGCCGCCGCAGCAGCTCGGAACCGTTTCCGCGGCTTGAGTCGCGGCGCGAAGCTTGGTGATCTTCACCCGGAATTCTTCCGGGCCCTTGGCGATGTGTTCCCAGGTGAACGTCCCCGGCCATTGCGCAGAAAACTGGTAGTACAACGGCACAGGATCATGATCATTCAGCAGAATAAAATGATCGCCCACAGGCAATTCAAGCCAGGTGCGGATAATGAGCCCGTGTTTGACGGAGCAGGGAATCGGCCGCACGTCCATGACTTTGTCCGGGCCGACGATGGTTGGTGTTTGCGTGTTTGTGTTCATAGGTTTTGATTGCTTAAAAATTTTAGAAATTCCCGGCGCCAGTCGCGGCGCGGCCAATCTGGGTCATCATGGAAGGATGCCATGGCGGGTCCCATACCACATCCACCTCCGCTTCCGTGACGCTGTCGAGTTGGAGCAGCGCCTGTTGGACTCCCAAAGCAATGCCTTCGTGCATCGGGCACCCCGGCGTGGTCAGGGTCATCAGGACGCGCACCATGCCGCCGTCAATGGCCACGCTGTAAATCAGACCGAGATCGACAATGTTACAGCCCAGTTCCGGGTCAATCACTTGCCGCAATGTGGCGAGGACGACAGCTTCGTTAAGAATCGTGCCTGTCATACAATTAATTGGCTGCGCGGGATGGAAAGGGTTTCAGCACGGGGAAAAACAGGTGCGAAAGAATTTTTGCCACGTTCAGGACGAAGAACCCCATGCTCACTGCCAGTGTCAGGGCGCCGCAGCGCACAACGAGGTTGTTCTGCGCGACAATTCCCGCGCCAGTCACCACCAGCCCGGCAAGCCAGGACCAGTAGCCCCCGGTCTGCAACGCTTCGCAATAGAGATCGGCCAGCGCGGGAACTTGAGCCCGGCCCACGTGCGGGCTGTATGTTCCAAACCAAACCAGGAACGGAATGATCTTGTAGAGCATCCCAAGAAGCGCGAACGACACAAATCCGGCAAGCCCCAGGAACCCGTACAAATTTTCAAGCTGGCCCGTCACCAGGTTCAGCCGCAGCCACGGCCAGGACAGGATCAGCGCGAGCAACGATATTGGGACCAGCATGGCCGC
>DASRKU010000029.1:0-2249 GCA_035648815.1 Verrucomicrobiia bacterium
GGGAGCGTATTACCATTTCGTGTACAGCACGTTTCCAGCAGGGACGCAGGTGCCAACCTTCAAGCGGCAATTGTCTTCGGAAGAATCGGCCGCGCTGGATGCGGCTGACAAGCTGCTGACGAACTGCGGACCGCGGTCTGCGGGCGAAGCCCTGCGAAAGGGCGAAACCTTGCTCGCGGTCAACGGCAACAAAGCGGTGACCTTTCCCGGAGCCGGCGCCATCTCCCTGCTCCGCGTCAAAGTCGACCTGCCTCCCGCTCCCGCTGACCGCGACCCGCTGCGCGAACTCGAAATCCAAATCCGGTGGGATGGAGAGAAGTCCGCTTCAGTCTGGTCGCCGCTGGGCGATTTTTTCGGAACTGCCCCCGGCGTGAATGAATATAGCTCCTACCCCTGTGGAATGTCGCCGGACGGCTGGTTTTACGCCAACTGGTTCATGCCTTTTGCCAAGGGGGCTGAAATAAAGTTTGCGAATCGCGGCAAGGTTGTCCGGCATTTGCAGTATGAAATCAGCGGGGAACCGCTCCAGGGCGATCCTGCCCGTTATGGACGTTTCCACGCCAAGTGGCATCGGGATGAATTTCTGCCGACGCGCGTCGATCGGCAGATTGATTGGCCGATGCTGATAACCGAGGGCAGCGGCCGCTATGTCGGCGTGATGCTCCATATTTGGAATCCACGTGGCGGCTGGTGGGGTGAGGGGGACGAAAAATTCTTTGTGGACGGCGAGAAATTTCCATCCACGTTCGGCACCGGTTCCGAAGATTATTTTGGGTACGCCTGGAGCAGCCCGGTATTATTCCAACATGCCCTTCACAACCAGACGCACAATGACGGCTCCAGTCGCGGCCACATTTCGGTGAACCGGTGGCACATTGCCGACCAGGTGCCCTTTCACACGAGTTTCGAAGGCGACATAGAAAAGTACTATCCAAACGAGCGCCCGACGCGTTATGCGTCGGTGGTGTATTGGTACCTGGGCGCCGGAGGGAAGGATCCTTACATGGCGGTGCCGTTGGAAGATCGGATCGGTTACTTCGCGCCGGCGCCGCCGCCGGCGAGAGTGGCCGGCGCAATGGAGGGGGAAGAGCTCCAGGTGCTGGGGAAAACAGGGGGAACCACGCAGAAACAGGACCTGGGAGATTTCGGAGAAAAGTGGAGCAACGGCGCGCAACTGTGGTGGACGGGCGCCAAGCCCGGCGACAAGCTGATGCTGGAGTTTGCAGTGACCAACAGCGGCAATTACAAATTGCGGGCCCAGTTTACCCAGGCTGTGGACTACGGCATCGTGCAGCTTTCTGTCGACGGCAAGCCACTGGGCGAGCCGAGGGATTTCTATCATGACACCGTGATTGCGTCGGGGGAAGTGGACCTGGCGACGATTGAACTGGCGGCCGGCCAGCATGAATTCGGAGTCGAGATTACCGGCGCCCGCCCCAAGGCCGTCAAGAGCTACCTGTTCGGGCTGGATTACCTCAAACTGGTGCCGGCGGAAACAGGCGGGAAATAGCTCCGCGGTGAAGGGTTTGCACCGCGCGCCTAAAATCCAATTGCCAAAGCGGACATCTCCGGATACGGTTTTTACGTGATTACCGGGGAAAATTGCCCGACGACCGCGACGATTTAAGCGTTCATCCGACGAACCGGGTGGACGCCGACGCCTCGAATCGCTTTATTCGGGGCGTTTTTATTTGGAGCACGAATCGGGGGACTCGAAGGATCCAATCCCCGGCATTCGGCTCCCAAACAATTTATGGAAGACAGCAACAAGCAACTCGAACGCAAGACTCTGGATGATCGCGGGCGGATGACCGAATTGGAGCGCATACGTCATTCGTGCGCCCATGTCATGGCCACGGCCATCCTCCGCCTTTGGCCTGAGGCCCAATTCGCCGCCGGGCCGCCCGTGGAAAACGGTTTTTACTATGACTTGGAGCTATCGCATCGCATCTCGCCCGAGGATTTTCTCCGGATCGAGGAAGAGATGAAGAAGGAGATCAAGGCGAACCACACGTTTGAAAAAGTCGTCGTCACGCGCGACCAGGCTTTGGCGGAAGCGCAAAGTGGCAGGCTGGGCGGTTTGAGCGAAAGGCCGGGAAATCCGAGCAAGTTTAAGATTGGAAATCTCAAGGACATTCCTGAAGGCGAGCAGATCACGTTTTATCGGAACGGCGATTTTGTTGATCTCTGCGCAGGCCCGCACGTGATGCGCACGGGGAACGTTGGCGCCTTCAAGCTGACGACTGTGG
>DASRKU010000030.1:0-2143 GCA_035648815.1 Verrucomicrobiia bacterium
GTCCTGGAGTGCGCCAGCCCTCTGGCGCTTTGTGGAGCGTGCGTCAGGAGCGGCTCACGCCAATTTCTTCGCCCATTGCGCCAATTGCTTTTGGACTTCGCGCGTGCCGGGCGCTCCCGGCAGATTTCTGCCCCTCATCGCCTTTTGCAAATCGAACACTCCCAATACGTCTCGATCGAAGGCTGGATCGATCGCCCGAAATTCATCCAAGGTAAAGAGATTGAGCGGGTGTTTTTTCCTTTCAGCCAGGGCGACGAGGCTGCCGACAATTTTGTGGGCCTTGCGAAAGGGCATGCCTTTGCGGACCAGGTAATCAGCCACGTCGGTGCACAACAACGCCGGGTCGCTTGCTGCCGCCGCGCAGGCCGGCCGGTTTACCTGGATGTGTTCCACAAGCCCCGCGAGGATCCGAACAGTGGCGCCGACCGTATCGGCAGTGTCAAAAAGACATTCCTTGTCCTCCTGCAAATCACGATTGTACGTCATCGGCAGTCCTTTCAGCAGCGTGAGCAGCGTCACCAGGTTTCCGATCACCCGCCCGCTCTTGCCGCGGGCCAGCTCGGCGATATCCGGATTTTTCTTCTGCGGCATCATCGATGAGCCCGTCGTGTACGCATCGGCCATTTCGATGAAATGAAATTCCGAGCTGGCCCAAAGTATGAGGTCCTCGGCCAGGCGCGACGCATGCACCGCGATGAGGGCGGCGGCCGCGCAGAATTCCACCGCGAAGTCGCGATCGCTGACCGCGTCCATTGAATTCTGCGAAATTCTGGGCCTGCCCTTCGAGTCGACGAACCCGAGCAATTTTGCGACGAGTTCGCGGTCCAAAGGCAGCGTGCTGCCCGCAAGAGCGCCGCTGCCCAGCGGGCAGACATTCGTCCGGGTGAAACAATCGCTGAGCCGCTGATGGTCCCGCGCAAACATTTCCACGTACGCGAGGAGGTGATGGGAAAAGTGCACGGGCTGCGCGCGCTGCAAATGGGTGTAGCCCGGAATCAGCACGTCTTTGTTCTGGCGCCCGAGAGTCGTCAAGGCGCGCTGGAGCCCATGGAGATCCTTAGCCAACCCCGCGATTTCATCGCGCACCCACATCCGGAGATCCAGGGCGACCTGGTCATTGCGCGATCGGCCGGTGTGCAGCTTGGCCCCTTCCGGGACACGCCGCGTCAACTCGGCCTCAATGTTCATGTGAACGTCTTCCAGACGCTCCTCCCATCGAAACTGGCCGGTCTTGATTCTGCCGGCGATCCAATCGAGCACTCCGAGGATGCGCTTCAACTCTTTTCCCGTCAGCACCCCGATTTTGCGCAGCATGGAAGCGTGCGCCATGGACCCGAGGATATCCTGTCGCCAGAGCCGCCAGTCGAATGAGACCGACTGGGTGTAGCGGGCGACGTCGGGCGCGGGTGTGGCGGTGAATCGTCCGCTTCGGGAGACGGGGGCTTTTCGGTTCATGACTCAGTGGTGATTGACGAAGGCCAGGATGATTCCGAGCATGATGACAAAGAGCAGGGCGACCAGGGCGACGAAGCGATTGCGGGCGACTCTTTTCTCGTAGCGCATGGGGCGAAGTCCCTGGATGCCTCCGGCGGCGAGGTAATTGACCAACTTGGGATTGGTGGTGGAAGGGCCTCGAAATTGTTGGCGCAGCTTTTGGACCAGGGCGGGCAGGTCGTACTTGCGGACGCCGAGCTCGTTGAAATGGGCGGGGGTGGCGCCGTTTTCCGCGCGCGCGTTCAACCGGTCCTTGTCCACCTCTTCGAAAATGGGTTCATGAACCGTGGCTCGCGCCGGGGTTTCGGCTTTTCCATTTACCGGCGCGCCGGAGCCGGCCGGGTGTTCGGCGATGCGATGGGGGGCGGTCCCGTGAGGAACGGTTGTGGAACGCAGCCGCGGGCCGTCCTGCTGCGGGCTGGCTTGCCCGACCTGCAGATCCAGCTTTTTGATTTCGGCCTCCAGCGCGGCGATCTCATTGTTGAGCGCGCGACTGCGGTCGGAAATCACGTCGGTCTTTTTATGAAACCAGCTCATGATTACCGCCGGAACAGCAATGCCGCCAGGACGCCGAGCGACGCCAGGACCACAGGCCACGTCAACGCCAGGCCCCATTTGCATAACGTCCAAAAATTGCGCTCACCGGGAA
>DASRKU010000031.1:0-7166 GCA_035648815.1 Verrucomicrobiia bacterium
TCTACTATCTGAGCGGGTATCTATTTAGCGTTCTGGCCGCATTCATGGTGATCACTTTGGTTCTGCGCCATCTCAGCGGAGAAGACATTTCAGGATTGGCTGGACTCCATCAACGATCGCCGCTCCTTGCGGCAACCATGACGCTGGCGATGGTTTCCCTTGCCGGAATTCCGCCGCTCGCCGGGTTCTTTGGAAAATTTCTTTTGTTGAAAGCCGTGATCGCACAGGGTGCCATCAACCCGGGTTACTATTGCCTTGCCTTCACGGCAATCGCAGGCGTAGTGATCTCCCTATACTATTACTTCGGCGTCATTCGGGCCATTTACTGGTCCCCGGCAGCTCCTGACTTAAACCCCATCGCGATTTCCACACCCATCCGCTGCTCCATCTACGCCTGCATCGCGGGGATATTTTACCTCGGAATTTTTCCCGGGCCGATGTTGAATTGGGCGGCGCAGGCAGTGAAGGTGTTGAGCCCGTAAGCCCGGATATTTCATGCTTTGCACGAAATGCCGCAAGACCTGAGCGCCGGCATTGCTCATCAGGCAACAGCCGTGAACCCGCCAGGAGGTCTGCTGGCAGGCTTCTCCTAAAGCCTCCAGAAAGCGTTCCCGGTTCTGTCGTCCTCAAAAAAATCTTCCCTTCTGTGAACCATGCACTGGGGTCAAGTCTCAACATTCAACAATTAAAGATTGACCGAAGGTCTGGGTTTGGCAGGCGCCGCGGTCAATTGCCCCATGACCGGGTTTGAACGGGGACGCGCAAATGGGAGTCGTTGCGAATCACGTCCAGGATCACGGTGTCCCCAGGTTTTCGAAGAAGCATTTCGGACTGTAATCGGCTCGGATCTTCCACCGTCCGTCCGTCCAGCCCGATGATAATATCCCCGGCCTTCAAGCCGGACCAGGTCACGGGTGAATTGGTATCCAACTGGACCACGACCGCCCCGGGGTAGTTCACGGCGGGAGAAGCGCCCTCTGGAGCCTCGGCAGTGGACCGGACCATCACACCGAGGACAGCTCCTTGCTTGCGGATCTCGGCCACGAGGGCCAACTGGTTCGAGGGCAGGTTCGCGCCCTCGATCACCTGCAACAACCTTGCATTGGCGGACCGCAGAGATTCATTTTCCTGCTGCTGTTCGCGGAGCTGGTGGACGTCGTTGCGAAGCCGCAACAAGTCGACATTATCCTTTCTGAGCTGCTCAATTTCGGATTGCAGGGCCGCCAAGTTGCTGGAGGCACTCTCTGCGGGCGCGCGTCGCAGGTCCCGGATGGTGTCCAGGAGGATTCGATTCTGTGCTGTCGATCGAAGAAGGCTTCTGTGTTCGACGAGCGCCACGCTGGCAAGCGCCGCAATGACCAGCACGCCACACCAGAAACGGACCGCTCGAAAGGATAACTGTGTGTCCATCATCCGCCGCGAACTTTCTTATACAACCCGCATCTGCACCGCATCAACAATTTGTTCCCCGACAAGGATGGAGCCGATGATGACGACGGTGGTGCCTTTGTGAACCCGGCCCTCCCGTTCGAGGGTTTTGAGGGCCGCTTCAATTGTGTTTTCCGGGTTGATTAAATCGAAATCCACAACGAACGGGATGACGCCCCAGCTCAGGCTCAACCCGTTGGCGACATCTTCCCGGGGGCAAAGCGCCAGGATTTTTGAATACCGGGGCCGCAGCCAGGCCGTGTAGCGCGCCATGTTTCCGCTGCGGGTAATCACGAGAATGGCTTCGGCCCGAAGTTCGTTGGCCATCACCACCGCGCTCTTTACCAGCTTTTGCCGGGGAGTCGTGAGATCCGAATGCTCGAAAAAATTGGCGCCGCCGCTGCGCTCGATCCGAACCGCGATCCGGTCGAAGACCTCGATGCATTTGAGCGGATGTTTTCCGACCGTGGTTTCGCCGCTCAGCATGATGGCGTCGGCCTGCTCATACACGGCATTGGCCACGTCGGTCACCTCGGCCCGCGTGGGCATGGGCGATTCGATCATGCTCTCGAGCATGTGAGTGGCGACGATCACGGGTTTGCCGGCCCGAAGGCACGATTTCACGATGCGCCGCTGGACGATGGGCAGTTCCTCGTAAGGAATTTCGATCCCGAGATCGCCCCGGGCGACCATGACGCCGTCGGATTCGCGGATAATCTCGTCCAGGTTTGCGACCGCCTGCTGGTCTTCGATCTTGGCGATCACCAGCGGACGGTGCCCGTTTTCTTTGAACAATTCCCTGAGCTGGAGTAAATCCCGGGCCTCCCGGACGAACGACAGCGCCACCAGGTCCACCCCCAGTTCAAGTCCCAGTTCGACATCCTTGATATCCTTGGCGGTGAGGGCCGGAAGGCTGACCTTGACGCCCGGCAAATTGATGTGGCGGCGGCTGCCCAGTTTGCCTTCGGTGAGGACTTCGCATTCCACCTTGTTGCCCGATTTGGCCAGCACCTTCATTTCTATGGCGCCGTTGTCGATGAGTACGACGTCGCCCACATTGATATCATTGACGAAATTGGCGTAATTGACATCCACCGAGCGTTCCTCCTCGCTGCGTTCCCCGCGAACGGTGAGGGTGAATTTCTGGCCGGGCTGAAGATCCAGGGGAACTCTCAATTCACCGGTGCGGATGGCCGGCCCCTGGGTATCCATCATGATGGCGACATAGGCGCGGCGCTCATGCGCCGCGGCGCGGATATCCCCGGCGACTCGGCGCACCCAATCGTGTGTGGCGTGAGACATGTTGATTCGAAACACATTCACGCCGGCGTCGATGAGGCGCGCGATCATGTCGGCCGATTCCGTTGCCGGGCCCAGGGTGGCAATGATTTTGGTTTTGCGAGTAACACTGGATGGCATCGGCGAAGGATAATTCCGAAGGGGCCGATTAAAAGACTTTATTGAGCTGGTGGCGAGTGGCCTGTGGAATAAAGAAACTGAAATCGGCTTGCCATGCAGGGCGGGCGCCGTCATATTGCGTGGCCTGTAAAGGCAAATTTATGGCTGATGTTGCAAACAAATATCCGGAAAACGTGCCTGGCAAGTATTACGTGGACAACCAGTGCATTGATTGTGATTTGTGCCGTGAGACGGCGCCAGACAATTTCAAACGCAACGATGACGGCGGCTATTCCTACGTCTTCAAGCAACCTGAGAATGCGGATGAGGAAGCGCGTTGCAAGGAAGCCAAGGAAGGCTGCCCGGTGGAGGCTATTGGGGACAACGGCTGAGCTGGATGGGTGCGGTGCGCGCCGCAGGCCTGGGCTTGCGGCCTTTTTGTGTACGAGGCGAAGGGCAGTTGGCAGGGAGCCGGGCGGCTAGCCAGTTTTCGGAGCTGGCAGCGCGCCCGAACCTGGCCGGCTCTGCGAAGTCTCGCCCTGGGCAGTTTTACCGTCCAGGCAGGTCCTGACCGCTCTTAACAGCGTTTGAGGATCATAGGGTTTCGGCAGGAAGTTGACTCCCTGGATTACCTGCGAATCTTTCTTGAGGACTTCGGGGCTGTAGCCGCTGGTGTAAATGACCTTGAGCTGCGGATTTCGCAATTGGAGGATGTTGGAGAGCTCGCTTCCGTTCATGCCCGAAGGCATCACCATGTCGGTCAGCAGCAGGTTGATCCGCTCGGCATTGCGTTCCCAAATTTCGACTGCTTGCGGACCATCGGCGGCTTTCAAGACCTGATAACCGCGCTTCTGGAGCGACGCACACGCCAGTTCGCGCACGGCTGTTTCATCTTCCACCACCAGGATCGTTTCACCCTTGCCCGGTTCGGCGGGAGACACATCCGCGCTGACCTGCTGCGGTGAGGTGGCACTAGTGTTGCACGCTGGAAAAAAGACTCGAAACGTCGAGCCCTTCCCAATTTCGCTCGTCACATCAATCCATCCTTCGTGTTGCTTGACGATGCCGTGGATGGTGGAAAGGCCCAACCCGGTCCCCTTGCCAATGTCCTTGGTGGTGAAAAACGGATCAAAAATACGGGCGATGATCTGCTGGTTCATGCCGCAGCCCTGGTCGGACACACGCAAGCAGACAAACCGCCCCGGCCGGGTTTCCGCATTGGCAGCGGCAGCCGCCTCATCCAACTCCACCACTTCCGTGCTGATCTCGATGGCGCCTCCTTTTGGCATCGCGTCCCGGGCGTTCAGCACCAGGTTGATCAAGATCTGGTCCATTCCACCTTCATCCGCGAGGATGGAAGGAATTTCCGGGGGGCAATTGACACGGATTTCGAACTTCTCGCCGATGAGCCGGCTGAGCATTTTTTTGGTCCGCTCCAGGAGCGCTGAGAGATTGAGCAATCGCGGTTGCAGGACCTGCTTGCGGCTGAAGGCCAGCAGTTGGCGGGTGAAGGTTGCGGCGCGCTTGCTGGCTTGCATGATCTGGTCCAGCAAAACGGTTTTGTCCACGTTGGAGGTGTTCAGGGTCTGCAGCAGGCCGACATCGCCTTGAATCACCGTCAGGATGTTATTGAATTCGTGGGCGATTCCAGCCGCCATGCGTCCCACGACCTCCATCTTTTGGGCTTGTCGCAGTTGAGCCTCCAGCTTCATCTGGTCGGTGATGTCCTCGACGATCAGGAGGAGGCACGGCATGCTTCCCAGCGACAAGGGCTCGGTGGACAGGAGCGTCTGGCGGGTGGTGCCGTCGCGGCGGCGAAACAGGCAGGATTGATTGCGGAGCCGCCCCTCGGGGACCAATGCAGTGGAACCTGATTCACCGGTTTTGGACCAAAATTGGATCCCGCTGGCGGCGGCCTGCGCCATCTCTTTGGCGGTGTATCCGCTCAATTCCAGAAAACTGGGATTTACATCCAGAAAATGGCGATCTGTGCTGCTTTGGATGGCCATCGGGAAAGGGCTGCACCGGAAAGCGCTGGAGAACCTTTCCTCGCTGAGCTTCAATTCATCCTCCACGCGGACGCGCTCCTCGATTTCCTGTTGCAGGCTGCCATTGGCGACCATCAGTTCTTCGGTCCGCTGGCGGACCATGCTGTCCAGGTCTTCCATCCGCAATTTTGCCTGCCGGGCCAGACCCCACTTATGGGTCAAGGCGTGGGCGAGTTGCAGGGCTTCCACCGTTTCAAATGGTTTCTTGAGAATCAGCAGATTGTCGGTCTGCCCCAGCCGGCGGGTCATGTCATCCCAGGAATAATCCGAGTATGCCGTGCAAATCACGGCCTGCAATTCCGGACAGCATTGCCAGATCCGCTCGAGTGTTTCGATCCCGTCCCACCCGGGAGGCATGCGCACATCCACAAAAGCCATCACGAAGGGATCTTCCTGTTCAATGGCCTTCTGGACAAGGCCAAGGGCTTCCTTGCCCTGGAAGGCGGACTCGATGCGAAAGGCCGCCCGCTCCACCCCGGCTGAGCCTTCGCCAAAGAGGGCCGCTTCCACATCCTCCAGCTTGGACTGGGCGTCGCTCTTGGTGCCGAGGATCTTTCGAAAATCCTCGTGAATGGCCGGATTGTCATCGACGATGAGAATCCGGGGCCCGGGTTCTGTGGGTGAATACTTCATGCAGTTTCCGGGCTCTGGTGCGGCGGTTCTTTGGGCAGGATGAGGGTAAACGTGGCGCCGGCGCCCAGGCCATCGCTGGTGGCCTGGATGGATCCGCCCAGCTCGCGGACAGCCAGGGCGCTGCTGTGCAGCCCAAATCCATGGCCATTGCGGCGCGTGGTGAACCCATGTGAAAAGATCCGGGTAAGGTTTTCCTTTGGGATCCCGACACCGTTGTCGATCACCTGGATCACGACTTGGTCCTTCTCATCGTTGTCAACCTTGACCGTCAGCAGCTTCTCGACTGCGGGGCCGTCGTCCATGGCGTATTTGGCATTGCGGATGAGGTTCACGAGGATTTGCAGCACCTTATGTTTATCGGTCAGGATTTGCAGAGTTTCTTCATGGAAATGGCGCTGGAGTTTGACCTCATGCCGCAGGAGCGCGGCTGCATTAATCTGAAGTGCATCCTCAACGAGTTGGAGAGGATTGACCGGTTCGAGCACGCCGACCACCTTGGCGTAGGTTTGCTGCATGGCGACGATTTGCTTGATGTGGTCGATGTGCTTGACCAATTGCTGCAACTCGTCAACCAGCGCGATCTGCTCGGTTCCAAGATGATCAGCAAGGGCGGTGAGAAACTCCGGGATTTGACGGCCTCGCGGGTCCTGGCTGACGAACTCGGCAAGCCGCTCGCGGTGTTCCATTAACAACGCGGATACCTTTGAAAGGCTCGAAACTTTAGAAGACCGTATTCGGTCCAGGGTGAGCGAGCAGGAAACGTTCACGCTGTTGAGCACATTCCCGACGTTGTGCAGGACGTCGGTTGCAACTTCCGCCATGCCTGCCAGACGCGATGTCTCGATGAGGCGTCGATGGGCCGCTTCGAGTTTGCTTTCAGTCTCTTTGAGCGCGGTGATGTCCCTGGATACCCCGAACGTGCCGGTGACGTCTCCGTCCTTGTTGATCCAGGGCATTTTTGTCACGAGGAACCACTTGCCGCTCTCGGAATGCTCCAGCTTTCCGATGATGGGTTGGCGCGTCTGAATGATCTGCTGCTCATCTTCAAACGCGGCGGAGGCGAATTCCTGCTGGTAGGTTTCGAAATCCGTTTTGCCCGTCAGGTGCTTCGTGAATGCCTCGACGTTTGCCAGGTGGGGTGGCAGTTCTTTTGGACCATCGCCCGATTGCTCCGCGAGGGCCTTGGCACGGAGCAGGTCAAGTGTCATCTCAGCCTTGGACCGGCTTACGCGCACAAAGCGCGATTGCAGATCCTTGAAGTAAATCGAATCGGGAAAATTGTCCAGAAGCACGCGGAACAATTCCCTCTCGTAATCGAGCTCCGCCTCCGCTTCCTTGATCGCGGTCACGTCCTTGGAAATTCCGAACGTGCCGATGATGCTTCCATCCTGGGCCATCCACGGCATCTTGGTCGTGAGGGCCCAGGTGACACGGCCATCCTGATGGGTTTCCTGCTCGAGTTTGCCGATGATTGGTTTTTGGGAGCGGATGATCTCCTGCTCATCCTCATACGCGGGGCGGGCATGTTCCTCGGTGAAGAAATCAAAGTCGGTCTTGCCGCGCAGCTCCCCGGTATCGGACAGTTTGAACAACCGCTCAAACGCCTTGCTGAAGGCAACAAACCGCGACTGAGTGTCTTTGAAGTAGATGCAGTCCGGA
>DASRKU010000032.1:0-3188 GCA_035648815.1 Verrucomicrobiia bacterium
TGCCGGGTCCGCGTACCAGTCTCCAATGCCGCGCGCCCATCCCAGATCCACCACGAACAACTGCACTCCCAGGTTGGCGGCGACGTCGGCATTGCGCCGCAAGGTCTGCTCGTTAATCTGATCCTGGTAACCCCAGGAGTCCCAGGACACGTAGGGAAAGGTTTTGGAGTCGGGCGGGGGCTTGGCCAGCACAGACTCCACGAAACGCTGCGTGCGGTAGCCCGCCTCGTCCCAATCGCCGTGAAACAGTCCGATAAACGTGTTGGGTACTTGGAATTCGCTGTTGGATTCCACCGGGTGGTGCAGATCGAGTACGGTGGAGGCGAACTGCACATACCCTTGCGAGCTGTCCTGCCGTACCGTGGTCTTGGTACGGCCATCGAACTCCCATCCGGTGAACAGGCCTCGCTGGTCGGAATCGCGCATTGCCAGCCAGCCGCATTGCTGGCCGTCGGCGCCGGAGTAGACTTCGACGGCGGTTCCCCCTGTGTCGAGTAAAGTCTGCAGCGGCTGAAAGTCTGCCGGCGTGGCAACCACACTCCACTGATTGACCCGGAAAGCCGTGTAGCGCTTGCCCAAATCGTCGAACGTCCATGGCACCATGTTGATCCAGGTGATGTAAGTCGTGGCCGGGGTCAAGTTCTGGTACTTGAGGCTGTAGCGGAGCACCGGATGGTTATTGAACAGGTCGAAAACCACGGTGATCCGGGCACGGCCCTTAACGTCCTGCAGGACGATGAACTGGCGGACGCCGCCCGGATTGACACTCTGGGCATATTGGGCAACCAGGAGGAATCGCGTCTGCGCATCAAAAAGGTCGCTATCGGTTTGTAAGCGGACGGGCGAGGTCGGCCGGTTCGGAGACGCAGCCCATTGGTCGCCGGATTGGAGATCGGAAATCTGTTGGGTGAGAAAGTAGCCTTCGGGAGTCAGTTGAAAAGACGCGCGGATCCAGCCGTTGGACAGGGTCCAGGTATTCTGTCCCGGGTCGAAATTCGATTGGGCCTGGGCGAATGCAAGGCCCGCCAGCAGCGTGATGTCTATTACAATTCCCCAAAATCGCATGACACTTCCCCAACAGCAAGGGACGTTAATCTATTGAACCCCGTGTACGGAAAAAGTTAGCAAAAGTTCGATGAATTTTTAGTAACGGTTTTTAATGGAGCGGCTAAGAGACTTTTGGTATATCGTTTAGGGAGTATTAACGATGTCTCTATGGTTAACTTTGGCCTTAAAGCCGGAGTCAGCCAGGTTTCGGCGGACTTCATCGGCAATCATTACCGAGCGATGCTGCCCCCCGGTACAGCCGAAGGAGATGGTCAGGTAGCTTTTCCCCTCGCGAATGTAATGCGGCAGCAAGTAGATGAGCAGATCTGAGATCCGGCTCATAAACTCGGCAGTTTGTGGAAAAGAACGGATGTATCTCGCAACGCCAGGGTTTTTGCCGGTCAGGTTTTTGAATCGCGGAATGTAGTTGGGATTGGGCAGAAAGCGGACGTCAAAGACCAGGTCGCTATCCGGCGGCACGCCGTTGCGAAACCCGAAGCTGGTGACATAGATCTGAATGGCGGATTGATCGCGTTGCCCGCGGAAGCGCTCACCGATAAAATCGCGCAACTGGTGGACGGTGAACCGGGAGGTATTGATGATCAGGTCCGCCATGGCGCGGATCGACGCCAATTGCGCGCGTTCGCTCTCGATGCTGCGGGTGATGGACTTATCCGTACCCAACGGATGCGGCCGGCGGGTCTCACTGAAGCGGCGAACGATGGCGTCGTCGTCCGCCTCCAGAAAGATGAGCCGCGCGGTCACCGATTTGCGAATGCCGGCGAAGACCTTGGGAAACATCTTCAGCCCGGCGCCCTCGCGAATATCCACCACCAGGGCTGCCGCCTGTATGCTGGGATTGTTGCCCGTCAGCTCGGCGAACTTCGGGATCAATTCCACGGGCAGGTTGTCCACGGAGTAGAAGCCCAGATCCTCCAGGGCCTTCAGGACGGAACCCTTGCCCGATCCACTCAACCCGGTGATGACCACCAGTTCGGGTTTGTGGGGGGGCGCCTCTTTTGGTTCGGCAGCCTTTTTGCGCGGCATGTTGGCGGGCGCTATCCCTCCACCAGGTCGAAATGCCCGTCACGGCGCCGCAGCAGGACGTTCACCCGGTCGGTTTGGGCATCGCGATAGACCAGGTAATCCCGGGTCTTGTCCATTTCCAGCATGGCCTCTTCGACCGTCATGGGCTTGCGTTTCTGCGCGGGCTTGACCCGATAGACCTGGCGCCCCGGTGCTCCGTCGGCTTCGGCTTCGGCTTCGGCGGGCGCCGGTTTCTCGGTTTCCACTTCGGGGGCGGATTTGCGCGGCACGCGCTTGGCATCACGCCACTTAGTGCGCGCCTTGACGCATTGCTTTTCCAGTTTTTCGGCGGCGAGGTGAATGGCCGTGAACAGATCGGTATCGGAGCCCAGGCCGATCAACTGGTGATTGTAGTAGTGGACGGTGGCTTCCGCCTTGTGCATCTTGCGCTCCAGGGAAAGCACGACATGGGCGCCGCGCTCCTCCTTGCCATCCAGCAGCCTGCCGATTTTGGCAAATCGGGCTTCAAGCTTTTTCAGTTGCGCTGGAGCGAGTTCTACTTGCCTACCGGTGTACGTGATCTTCATGAAACACCTCGTTGGGGCCGGCGACATCCCCTTCCTACTTTATAACTCGAATGGCGAGGCGCCGTTGGCGGTGGCTAGTTACGCACGCGCCGTTGATGGGTGGATGGAATCTTCATGTCCTCGCGGTACTTGGCCACGGTGCGGCGCGTAACGTTGATGCCCTCGCCTTGAAGCATGGTAGTGATCTGTTCGTCGGTGAGGGGCTTGGAGCGATCCTCCTCTTCGATCATTTTCTTCACTTTGCGCTTCAATAGCAAAAGCGGCGTGCCGCCGCCCAGTGGCCCCTGGACCGCCTCCGAGAAGAAATAACGGAGCTCGAAGACGCCCTGAGGCGTATGCACGTACTTGCTGGCCACGGCGCGGCTGACGGTGGAGGGGTGCACGCCGACCTCTTCAGCCACCTCCTTGATCATCATGGGCTTCAGAGAATCCAGCCCGTGGTTGAGGAATTCGGTCTGGCGCCGCACGATGGCCTGGCAAACCTTGAGGATGGTCTGCTTGCGCTGCTCGATATTCTTCATCAACTGA
>DASRKU010000033.1:0-3933 GCA_035648815.1 Verrucomicrobiia bacterium
ATTGCATTTTCGCCATCTCGTTACTCAACGCTTCATACTGCTTCAGCTTCTCTGCTTGTTCGGGAGACAAATTCTCAGCGGCGGTGGATTTTGCAATCTTTGCCTGGCTCCAGTGCTCGATAGCGAATTGGATATCTCGCCTGCTTGCACAGGCAAAACGGAATCCGTACACGTTGTTGCGCCTCGCCCGAAGCGGGCCCGCCCGCCGTAGCGCCTTGCGCGTAGGCGGGATTGAGCGTATGAATTTGACTGCATGCCCGCGCAAAACACCTCGTCGGCTTTGGCTTGGCCAGTCGCTTTTGGCCTGTTCTGCTGCGGCGTTTTCTTCCCCACCCGCTCTCCGGCCCAGGACCTCAATCAAGCCCAGGACTTGTTTGTTCATGGGCAATACGAGGAAGTCATCAAGGCGGCCGACGCGCGCCTGAACGCCCGGTACTCGGAGGGATGGCGCATTCTCCAGATTCAATCCCTGCTCACCGTCGGCCGGTATGGCGAGGCCTACACCAATGCGATGGCCAACGCCAATTACCGGTCCACCAGCCTGGAAATTCCCCTGCTGTGCCGGGAAGCCGCGCTTTACCAAAACGACGTGCCCGCCGCCAACGCCGCCTTGGGCCAGATGAAAGCCCTCATCGAACGGCGCGGCGCCTTTTATCAAAACGATCAAAACGTCGTCTCCCTCGGACAGGCGCTGCTGTTGCTTGGAGTCGAACCCAAGCTGATCCTGGAAAATTGCTTTCGGCGCGCGGAGAAGTTGGACCCGCCGCAGCGCGCCGCCTTTCTGGCAGTCGGCAACCTGGCCCTGGACAAGCATGACTTTGCCCTCGCCGCGGACACCTTTCGCGAAGGGTTGAAAAAATTCCCCGGCGATCCTGACATGGAATACGGCCTGGGCCGGTCCTTTGAAACGGGGGATCGCTCGGAAATGCTCGCTGCGATTAACGCGGCGCTGGCCGCCAATCCAAGGCACATTCCCAGCCTGCTCCTGCTCGCGTCGCATCTGATTGATGCCGAGCAATACGACGACGCCAACAAGCAGCTTGCGCTGGCGTTGAAAGTGAACCCGCGCCGGCCTGAAGCGCTCGCCCTGCGTGCGGTGCTGGCCACCTTGCGCAACGACCCCGTCCAGGCCGACGACTTCCGGCGCCAGGCGCTCAGTTCCTGGAAAACAAATCCGGAGGTGGATTTTTTGCTGGGCCAGAAACTCTCCCGCAAATACCGCTTCGAGGAGGGCGCCGCGTCGCAGCGCCTCGCGCTCGGTTTTGATCCGGAATATCTGCCCGCCCGGCGCGAGCTTGCCGAAGACCTGTTGCGCCTCGGGCGGTCCGAGGAAGGTTGGGAGCTGGCAAAAGCCGTGCACGAAGCCGACGGATATGACGTCACCGCCTACAACCTGGTGACGTTGCACGATCAAATGGCCCGATACCGGACACTCACCAACGACGATTTTATCGTGCGCATGTCCACCAACGAGGCCCGGCTGTACGGCGAGCGGGTGCTGGACCTGCTCGGGCGCGCCAGGAAAACGCTGTGCGCCAAATACGGCGTGGAACTCAAATATCCCACCACCGTGGAAATCTTTTCCCAACAGAAGGATTTTGCAGTCCGGACTTTTGGAATGCCGGACAACCCCGGGTACCTGGGCGTGTGTTTTGGATCTGTGATCACGGCCAACAGTCCCGCGTCGCAAGCGCCCAACCCGGCAAACTGGGAAGACGTGTTATGGCATGAGTTTTGTCATGTGGTGACGCTGACGGCGACAAGGAACCGGATGCCACGGTGGCTGAGCGAAGGCATTTCCGTGTACGAAGAGCGCCAGGCGGACCCGACCTGGGGTGAATCGCTGACGCTGGCTTACCGGCAAATGATTCTGGACGGCGAATCCACGCCAATCGGAAAGTTGAGCGGGGCTTTTCTAACTCCGAAGAATCATCAATATCTTCAGTTTGCTTATTTCGAGTCGTCGATGGTGGTTGAATTCCTTGTTGAACGGTTTGGATTTGGCGCTTTGAAAACGATTTTGGCGGATCTGCGTGAAGGAGAAGCCATGAACAAAGCCCTGGCTGCGCACACGCTCCCGTTGCCCGATCTCGAGAAGCAATTCGAGGCCTTCCTGCGCGATCGTGCCGCGAAACTGGCTCCGGGCGTCGACCTGGACAAACCTCCGGCCGATGCGCAAAAGGCGGAGATCTGGCTGAAGGTGCACCCGTCCAACTACCATTGGAACCTGCAGCAGGCGCGTGAATGCATGCAGGCCCACCGTTGGAAAGACGCAAAACCTCTGCTGGAATCGCTGGCCAGCGCCTATCGCGGCGAAAGGCGCGATGAAAATCCGCTATGGCTCCTCGCGGTGACGCAGCGGAATCTGGACGAGACAAACGAGGAATTCGCCACGCTCGAAAAATATGCGGCACAGGAATCGGATTTTGCGGATGTGTTCCTGCGGCTGATCGAGTTGTCCGAAGCCGGCAAGAACTGGCCGGCGGCAGCTAAATACGCCGAACGGTTGCTGTCCATCAACCCGCTTGTCTCCGCGCCCTACCGCGCGCTGGGCGAGGCGGGTGTTGCCCTCGGCCGGCCCGACCAGGCGATCCTGGGCTATCGCAAGCTGCTGCTGCTCGATCCGCCTGACCCGGTTCAAGCTCATTTTGAACTGGCTCGATTGCTCCACCAAAGCGGCGGTTCCGACATCGAAGCCAAGCGGCATGTATTGGAGGCGCTCGAGGAAGCGCCCAGGTTCCGCGACGCTCAACGCCTGCTGCTGGATCTCGAAAAGTCTGCCACGAACAACGCCAGCCTTTCCGCGACGTCCAAATCATGATTCGCAAGCCGGCGAGAATTCTCCTGCCTGTGCTGACGCTGGCGCTGCTGGCGGGGATCTGCGCCGCCCAGAACTGGGGCGGGCGCCGGCGGTTCGGCGGATCCGGCATCGTCACCGAAGGCGGGGTCTGGGTCGATGAAACCCGTGTCCGCACGGCGCGCGAAATCGCTTCCCACAGCACCGGAACACCTGTCTGGACAAATCCTCCCGCTTTCCAAAAGGACACGTTCACTTTCGTCCGGATCATTCGAGACCGTGATCCGAACGGCTCCTACAGCGCGGGGAACTGGATCACCGACTTTCCCGACAGCGATCTGAATTTCTCGTTTCGATTGCAGCAAATGACGTCGATCAAGGTGGATCCCGATGGCCGGACAATCCGGTTGACCGATCCGGACCTGTTCAACTACCCGTGGATTTACATGGTGGAGCCGGGAGGGTTGCTGTTGCGCACCGAAGAGGTTCCCATCCTTCGCAAATACCTCCTGAACGGGGGGGTGCTGATGGTCGACGATTTCTGGGGAGAGTGGCAATGGGATGGTTTTGCCAGCCAGATGAAGCGCGTGTTTCCCGATCGAGATTTTGTGGAGTTGCCGATGGACCACCCGATTTTCCATTGTGTTTTCGATATCAAGGTGCCCAAGAACAAGCTGCAAACTCCTGCGATGCCATATGCCGTGCAGCGGCATTCAACTGATTTCACATGGGAGGACTACCATCGCCGCAAAGACGGCGGGCTGGAAGACTGCCGGGATGTCCATGTGCGCGCGCTCTTTGATGACAAGGGGCGGATCATGGTGATTGCCACCCACAACACCGACAACGGCGACGCCTGGGAGCGGGAAGGGGAGGACGATTTTTTCTTTCACGAATTTTCCGAAAAGCGCGGCTATCCTCTTGGCATCAATATCATTTTTTACCTGATGACCCATTGAACACAACTGTATGAATAGAATCGCAGAGGCGGATCACCAATCACCGGTGCCACCAATCATTCCAGACGATCGCAAAGCGGTCGAGCGTCTCATCGCAGGCCGCGCCCGCGTTGGAGCGGAACTGTCCAAGGTCATCGTGGGCCAGAAAGAGGTCGTGGAGCAAATTCTCCTGGCCCT
>DASRKU010000034.1:0-25730 GCA_035648815.1 Verrucomicrobiia bacterium
TCCAGCGCCTGCGCGGCCGTCGTGATCAGCCCTTCAGGCTGTCCGAGCAGGCCAACGAGCCTGCTGTCGTACAATGGCCGGCCCACTTTGCCTTTGAGCCGCGGCCGGTACATTTCCAGCAACAGCCCCACTAGCGTCTCAAAAGCCATCAGGCCCAGCAGCGCGCACAGCACGCGGGCGACATAGAAATCCATTCTCGGCAGACCGCTCCAGACGCCCACCAGGCCCAGCGCCACCGCCAGGCACAAATAAGCCGAGAGCAACACCCAGCTCGCACCGGGCCGAAGCAACCGATGATCCTGCAGCCGCGCCAGGACGGACGAAAACCGGCCCAGGATAAACAGCATCAGGAAAAACAGGCCGAACAAAGCCAGCGCAACCACGGGCTGGCGCACCTCGACACCGGCGCCATGCGCCGATATCCAGCGCCAGAGAATAATCGCGGCAAAACCCTGCCCCAAACACAGCAGCGACGTCAGGACAGGGATGAAATACCGTTCGAACTGTTCCCTCGAATGTTGCGCCTGGAAGGATGCCGCATCGCGGTTCTCGAAAAGAGCGGAACTGCTCTTGCTCTTGATCAATTCGTCGAATTCGAGCTTCTCCAGCTGCTCGTTCTCCTCCAGCCGGGCGTGAAACCAGCCCATCCCGGCCACCAGCATGCCGATTCCCAGGTACACGGCGCTGACGAGCCCGGCCAGCGAACTGGCGGCGCGGGCAACGGCAAAACCGGCGATTCCCACCGCCAGCAGCGCGAGCACATTGATCAACCCGTATTTCTGTGTCTTTCGTTCCATGAATTTCTCTAAGCCGCTCCGCACCCCGTCCACAGGTCCGGCTGGACACTGTCAACCATTACCAACTTGAAGCCGGTATGTCGTGTCATCTGTTTACATCCCCCCCTCAACTCAGCTCGCGATCTTCAAAAAGCAGGATCGAGATCGAAAGCGCCGCGCCGACATATCCGATAGCATAGGCGAAGGCCTTGCCGACGTAACCCCAGTGGAAGGTGCTTTTGCCCTCTTCCAGGGCGTCGGCGATCCAGAAAAGCTGCCAATTGGGTGTTATTGTGTAAAGCACCGAAGCCCACCAGGTCCCACCCATTCCCGCGTTCTCCAGCCGCGCCCGGTCTGCCGCATCGATTGAATCGCGCTCCAGCAGTTCAAGGGTTCCGTTCCGGTCACGGTCGTACTTTTCGATGATTTCCTTAAGCAGGGCTTTTTGCTTCTCGGACCAGCGCGCGTTAATCGTTTCCGCCTTGAGATCGTACCGCCAGACCGGATCGGCCCGGCGCCCGAACATATAGTCGGACATGAGCCCCAGCATAAAAATCGCCGAGCAGACCGCCAGCGTCGGGATCATGTCCAGTCGCGTCGAGCAGGCCAGCGCCAGGGCCGCAAAAATAAACACCGCGAACAGGATCAGGATCGCGGCCGGGACCATCCGCCAATCCACCGCTCCCAGCTCGGCCAGGGTCCGCACCTGCGTGGTGAACTGAAAAATGATGAACGCCGCCACGGTAACCATCACCGCAAACGCCAGGAACGCGTCGCTCACAAAGGGCCTGCGCAGAAAGAAATTGCTGAACCCCGCCAGGCCGTAAGCCAGGATCACCGCGACTGCAAACACCCCCACCGCCCGCATGTCCACGTCGCCATACGCGTCAAATGTCATCCGGCTGGCAATGAGCGCCGCAACCAGGTTGATATACGTCATCAGCGTCAGCGCCGCGATGACACCCGTATACTTGGCCAGCAGCAACTGGGCGCGGCCAACGGGCTTCGATAGCACCGCCAAAACCGTGCCCGACCGGATCTCCCGCGCCAGGGATGAGGACGCGCTCAACACCGCGCCAAACAAGCCGGCCAGAAGCATCACAGCCAGGACGCTGTTCTTCACCAGCTTCGGTTCATCCCCAAACGCAAAGTAATAGGGCGTGGCCAGGAAAACTTCAAACACCGCAGAACAGGTCGTCAGCAACAGGAACACCGGCTGACGCAGGAGTTCCATAAAAGCATTGGCCGAAATCGTAACGAACTGTCTCATCTATGCGGCAAAAGCCATTCTCAAAGCTAACAGGGTACGAATTGCATGCGTGAATGCAAACGCTTATTCAGGTCGGTTGATTTTCTGAGAGCGGCTTCAGCCGCCGCTCGATGGGCCCCCGGGCCACAAGCCATCCAGGCAAAACATCGAAAGTTTAGAGCCAGCCTCCGCGTGCCTGTTCAAAATTTGCATTCTCTGCCGGGGTGCGACGGGACCTCCGCCAGGTCTTGGAGTGCGGCTGCCCTCTGCCGCTTTGAGGCGCGCGAGGATGCCTGTGCGTCGTGTTCGGTGGGGCAAGGGGAAAAGCGCCAGAGGGCTGGACGCACTCCAGGACGCTAGCGCGCAAACCGAAGCTCGAGCAAGCCTTCGAGGCCGTCGTTTTCTGCAGAGGTGCCGCACCTATGGTGCTCACTGCGGCCTGCCCCTTCCGAAATTCGCGAGAATTCGCGTAATTCGCGGATACATTGGATTGGATCGCAATTCGCGGATTCCTAAGGTGCGCGGCCGGCCGCGGCTGGTTCACTGGCTTCGGAGAGGGCGCAATTCAGCAATTGGGCAGCGGTGGGAAGCGATTCGCGGAAGGCGTCCAGGTTCGTGTTCACACGGTGCAGAGTTTCCGTGGCACCGAAGGCGATCAGGCGCTGATACCATTGCACGAAGGCGCGGCTCGTTGCGGCTTCTTCCTCAGGATCCTTCGTGGATGGAATTTCCTTCGCTTCGACTGTGGAACATAGGATCCATGCTGCCAAAGCGCGCGGCGGGCGGGCCCCGTTGCAAGCCTTCTTCCAGAGCGGGCGCGCGGCGCCGGTCTCCTGCCGCAACATCAGCACCTCGGCGCGTTGCGCCGCGATCACCAGGTCGTCGGGGACAGCCTGCGAGGCTTCGCCGGTCCAGTCGTTGGCAAACTCCGCAAAGCCAGGCTGGCTGAGCGCGATCTCCCCGCCCAGGCGCCATGACGCCAGGTGTCTTGAATCCGCGGCTACAATTTCATGAAGTCGATGCAGCGCATCCACGGGCCGGCCCTGTTCCAGGAGGAAGCGGGCCAGGTCCAGCTTCACGTCCAGCTCGCGGCCAGGCTCCTTGAGCGCCGCCTCAAATGCTTTCTCCGCCCCGGCGGCATCACCCAGTTTCCACAGGCTCAGGGCCAGGCAATGATACGGCGCTGACGTGTGGATGTCGGTGCTGGCCGGGGAAAAGGTCGTCTCATTGCGTTTGTCCAAACAGCGGCGCAGATGCGCGGCGGCATCGAGATACTGCTTGAGTTCGAACGATGACAAGCCCACGGCAAAATGCAGCGACGCGGTCAGGCCGCCGTTTTTGGCGAGCGGCGATGTCAACATGCGAACGACTTCAGCATGCTCCCGCTGTTTGTACAAGTGAGTGGTAAACTGGCCGAGCAACACTTCGCGCAATTCGGGCACGACAGCGCCCGGCGCCTGGGCGGACATCAGCCGGAAGGCTTCCCGGTAATGGTTGATCCCGTTTGCCGTGTCACCGGAACGGACCAACTCAAGCCCGAGGTTCATCGCCAGGTTCGCGTCGTCGGGACTTTCCTCAACGGCCCGCCGGAGCAGGAGGAGGTTTCTTTCAATTTTGTTCCGGTCTCTTAAAACTTCCTTCTCGTAACCGTGATGCAAGAGCCGGGCGGTGCCAAAACCGGTTTCCATTTCCCAGTCTTTGGACAGGGCGATGAGGCTTGGGAAAATCTGCTCGTGAATCCGGCCCCGGAAAAATGCGCCGGGGACGTTCCGAAACAAACGCGGCACATAGTTCACGCCTTCGCCATCAAGTCCCAGGTTCAGCAAAGGCATGCGATAGGCCAGGGCTTTCCCATTCCTTAAGTCACTTTGCAGTTTCGGATGCTGGTCCGCCGGCAATTGCTCGTCCGCATCCAGGATCAGGATCCAATCCCCTCTCGCGCCTTCCAACGCCGCGTTTCGCGCGGCTGCAAAATCATCGCACCACGTGAACGAGCGCACTTCCGCGCCGTTTGCTTTGGCAATGTCCACGGTTCGGTCCGTCGAGCCGGTGTCCACCAGAATAATCTGGGCGGCGATGTCCTTGATCGAGCCCAAGCATTGTTCCAGGAACTTTTCTTCGTTCCGGGCGATAAGGCAGACGGTGAGATGGGTTGAGCGATGAGAGTTGAGAGTTGAGGGAACTTTCAACCACTCGGGGCGGGTGTTGGCTTTGTGAGATTTTTGAAGCCATTGTTTCGGCCGCGACCATCCCGGGGCAAGATCGTGAGCGTGCTGGGCGCATTGGCGGGCGCTGGCGCCATCTCCGGCGGCAAAGGCGATTTCGGCAAGCAGCATCGCAGCTTCAGGATGAAATGGCCGCTGTTCAATCGCCTCGACCGTCAATTGCCATGCCTCCTGCAATTGTTTCTGGCGCAGCTTTTCGCGGGCGTCGCCAAGCTCTCCGATTCGCGCACAGTCTGGCAACAGATGTTGCGACTTTGGCTTGGGTGATCGCGCCGTTGTCGCCGCGCGAGGCTTCTCTGTCCAAAACCGTCCGCCGGCATCGAGCGTGTGGCTCGTCTGCAGACTGGGGATGGGAAAATTCAGGGACACCCCGTCGGGCAGGAGCCTGGGTGTTTGGTAACCGACCTGGGGCGGCACATCGGCCGGTATGGCCCACTTCGCCTTGAACAGGCCCCAGTTGGCAAGCATGGCCTGGCGATAATCAATGCGCGCGCCATTGAATGTCGCGTTGCCGACATGATGCACGAATGTCTCGTCGGCAATGCGGGTTTCAAAACCCGCCAAACCGGCGCGGATGCAGAAATCGTCATCCTCAAAATTTCCCGAGCCAAATTGTTCGTCCAATCCTCCGATGCGGTCGATAACGGCGCGTTTTGTCAGGAGACAGAAGCCCATCACGCGGTTTGCGACGCGGGATTGGCCGGCGTTGGTCCTGGCCCATTGGGCGGCGAACGCCGGAAGTTCTTCCAGCGTTTCATACGCCGGGGCGTCCACCTGTTGGTTGCCAAGGACGCGATTGGAGCGCGGGCCCACGATGCCGATGTCCGGCTGGAGTTGGAGGACGTCGAGCATTTTCTTGAGCCATGCCGCTGTGACCACCGTGTCATTGTTCAACAACAGGATGAACTCTCCCCGGGCCGCGGCGATTCCCTGATTATTCCCGGCCGCAAAGCCGCGGTTGCTGAGATTGGCGATCACCGTCACGTGTTGATGCCGTCCGGCGTAATCCCGGAAATAGCCCGGTGTGCCATCGCTGGAACCGTTATCCACGAGGATCAATTCGTGAGGTTCCGGTGTGTGGTGCTCGATGCTTTCGAGACAACGGCGCGTGTGATCGAGTTGATTGTGAGCGAGAATGATGATCGACACGAGCGGCTGGGAAGCCGGCGACACGCGGTACGGGCGAATGGGCGAAGTCTCGAGGAACGTCACCGTTTCGTCCGCGGATATGGCCACGTCGACTTTCGCTTTGCCGAGCCATTTTTGATGGAGCCGGCGGATGTTGTCCTGCACTTTTTCGAAACGGGCGGGGCCGCTCTGGGATTCATGGTGCACGACGACGCTGGCGGGTTCGTAAACGATCAACCCGCCGTGTTCCTGCAGGCGCAGGCAAAGATCCACGTCTTCGTACCCGTTCCAAAATCCCTCGTCAAACCCGGTGACGGCCTCAAAGGCGGACTTGCGGATGAGCAGGCAGGCGGCGGTCAGCGCCTGGTAGACCCGAGTCAGGTTGGCGGCGGGCAGGTCAGCGGCGTCCCTGGAAAATGTGTGCATCGCCATAAGCGGATCACGCCCGGCGATATCGGCCAGGGCGACGCCGGCGTGTTGGATGGTGCCGTCGGGATAAAGCAGTTTGCTGCCAACGGCGGCGACGGAAGGATCGTTTTCCGCCACGGAGAGCAGCGGTTCGAGCCAGCCGGGTTGGACTTCGGTGTCATTGTTGAGGAACAGGACGTAGTGGCCCCGGGCAATGCTCGCGCCCTGGTTGCAGGCTTTGGCGAAGCCCAGGTTTTTGGCGTTGCGGACCAAACGCAACTGGCCGGCGGCTTCTTCGCTTTTCAGGAAACCTGGCGTCGCGTCGGCGGACCCGTTATCGACAACAATGATTTCGCAGCCTGCCAGGCGCGTGTTCTTTTTCAGTGCCGCCAAACATTGTCGCGTGAGTTCGAGCTGGTTGAACACCGGTATGACGATCGACACGTTGGGGGCATCGATCGCGTCCGCTTGAACTGTCGCGTGAGCGAAGAGCGATTCGTAAGCCTGGAGCCAGGCCCGGGCATTCTGCTCGAGGGTATGCCCGGCCAGGACGGATTGCTGCGCGTGCTCGGCCAGTTGATGGCGCAACGCAGGATTGTCCACCAGCATTTTCATCGCGCTGAACCAAGCCTCGCTCGTATTGGCCACGAGAAGGCCGGTGCGTTCCTGTTCCACGGCCTGGTTGTAAGGGGGGAGTGCGGAGTAGATGCCCGGAATGCGGCACATGGAATATTCCAGCCATTTAATGGGCGACTTGGCGCGGTTGAACGGGATGTCCTCCAGCGGCGCGATGGCGAAGCTCACCGGCAACTTTTGAAGTAGCGCGGCGTAATCGTGGTAATTGGGGGTGAATTCAGGCCCGGCCTTGACTTGCGGCAGCGCGCGCAGGCGTTCGGTGATGTTGCCCCAGTAAAGCAATTCCACCTGGTCGGGATACGCGGCGATCAGATCCAGCAACGCCGGTTCGGCCACCTGCAGGTCGCGTTCATGATCCAGGGTGCCGCTGAAGAGGATTGTAATTTTCCCAGAAGGTTCAGGGCTGGCGGACAGCGGCGGCCAGACCGCGAGGTCCACAGAATTGGGCAGCACCGCGATGTTACGATTGAACGAAGCATACAGTTCCCGCAGTTGCGGCGTCGAAACCGTCACGAGGTCCGCCCGGCGCAGGTATTCCTCAATGCGCGGCTGTATTTTTCGGAAAGCTTTTGCCGCGCGATGCCATTCGGGCAACTCGGTGAGGGCGTCATCCATTTCAAAAACAATCTTCGCCGGGTGGCCATCGAGCTTCTTGCGCAATTCCGGGTAAGGCAGCACCGATGCCATCTGCCGTTGCACCACCACGACGTCGCAGCGTTTCAGGTCGGCCTGGGCAAGTTGGAACTGGTCGCCGACGATCGAGCCGAGCGAGACCTGTTCGAGAAGGCCTTGGCGTTCCAGGTGTTCCAGCGGGGATTTCAGGCGCAGGAACGGACAGGCGCGGTCATGTGGCTCAAAGGACAGGAACCCCACCCGTCGAGCGCCGGTGTGGGCAGTAGATGGATTGAGCAGAGCGTGGACTGTTTTGACGCGATCATGTTTGCCCAATTCCCTGGCCAGGATTTCCGCCTTGCGCAAAAGAAATTCGGCCCTTTTTGGATCGATCGGAACGAGTTCCCGGCTGATTTCGACAAGGCTTTCCAAAAGAAATTCCGGGTCGCGGGTTTCCGCGGCGGCTTCGACGCCTTTCGTAAGCGCCTGGATCGCCTCATCGCGCCTTCCGGCGGCGACAAGTTCGCGCGCCTGGCACAAGGTTTTATACAAGCCATCGGGCACGCCGTCGATTGGCCACTCGCTGAAAATTTCCATCAAACTGCTGTTGGCAAGGCGGTATTTGGACATGGCCGGCGGCTGGCGCAGGAACGCTTCCAGTTCGCGCCAAAGATTAGGGACGATGACATCGATATCGAACCGGGTGCGGACCAGTTCCGCCGCCCGTTGCCCAAGCTCAGCCCGCATCGCCGGCTGGAGCATCAGTTGACGGCATTGTTGCGCCATCGCTTCGAGATCCAGGAAAGGCACGGATATTCCGCCGCCCATCGCGCAGAATTCAGCGCCGCCGCCCAGTCCGTCCATGCAGACAACCGGTTTTCCAAGCGCCGCCGCCTCCATCATGACCAGGGGGAATGGGTCTTCGCGGGACGTCAGGCAGAAAACATCGGCCAGCGCGAGCAGCGAATGGGGTGAGGCCAATTCACCAACAAATTTGATTTCGTTCTGCAGGCCCAGGCGCCGAATGTCGTGCTTGAGAATGTGCGCCAGGCCGGAATTTCCCCGGTCGATGCTGCGGCCAATCCAAAGGAACCGAAGCGGACAGTCCAATCCGGGTTCGCGGCACAATCGGGCGGCGAGCTGCACAAACAAATCCGCGGCTTTCCGAATTTCCACGGTGCCGCAAGCTGCGAGCACAAACGCGTTTTCCGGAATGTCATACTTCCGTCGCAGGGCGGCGGGGGAGCCGGCCAGGGCGCTGGCAGTCACTGTCTGAACCGGAATGGTTTCATAATGGACGCTGAACTTGTCGCGCGGAATGCGAAAGCGCTCGTGAAAGCGATCGGCCACGATGGTTGCGCAGGCAATGAAGTGGTTGCTCTGCTTGATCACCGCAGCGGCGTTCTTCGCGCCGAAATGGTCGATGCTCGAATCCAACTCGTGCAGATGAGTGATAATTGGAATGTCTCCGTAAGGCATGCCTTCCAGGAACAGGCCGTTGGCGGCAGTGTTCGAATAAATCAGCCGGTACTGTTGCCAAAACCCCGGGTTCCGGGCCAGGCTTTCGGGCGTGTGGATGGGCGCCAACTGAGCGAACTCTTGCTCCAGCGGACCGCCCCTGCCTAGCAGGATTTCAAAGTCCACATCGGTGTTCTTTCGGAGCCATCGCAAAATATGAAGCAGGACCATTGGCGCGCCGGTCCGGGTGGCTTCGTGCGATACAAACAAAATTTTGTTCCCACGGACCTCCGTGACATCGCAGGATTCTTTCGTGGGGGCAATCTTCTGGAAAACGTCCTTCAGCTCGTCAGTGATCTCCTCGCGCAACCATTCGCTGTAAATATCCATCTGGCTCGTGTCAGCCAGGCGATACTTTGACATTGAAGGCGGTTCGCGCAGAAACGTCTCCAGCTCGCGCCAAAGTTTTGGAATCACCGCTTCGATGTCGAATTGGGTGCGAATCAGTTCTGCCGCACGGCGCCCAAGATTTGTCCGCAGCGCGGGATCCAGCATCCATTTCCGGCATTGTTCGGCCATGGCTTCGATGTCCAAAAACGGCACCGACACACCGCCTCCCAAGGCGCAAAATTCAACGCTGCCGCCGGCTTCTTCAAAGCAAACGACGGGTTTGCCCAACGCGGCGGCTTCCATCATCACGAGCGGAAAAGGATCTTCGCGCGACGTGAGGCAGAAGACATCGGCCAAAGCCAGCAATGCATGGGGCGATTCCTGTTCGCCGATGAACTTGATTTCACTCTGAAGGCCCAATCGCTGGATATCGGATTGGAGCGCTTTGCGGAAAGCCGGATCAGGAGCCTTGCCGATCCAGATAAACCGCAGCGGCCGATCGCCGCCGGTTTTCCGGTGGAGGCACGCGGCCATTTGAACGAAAAGGTCCGGGGCTTTCCGAATATCAAACGTGCCGCACCCTGCGATGATAAAGGCATTCTCGGGAAGATCGTGCTTCTGGCGGAGGAGCTGTGCGGAAGACCCGGCAACTCCGGCCGTCACGGATTCGAAAGGGATCGTTTCGTAATGGACGCTGAATTTGTCGCGCGGAACGCGGAATCGGTGATGGAATCGATCGGCCACGATATTCGCGCAGGCAAAGAAATGGTTGGTCTGCTTGATCACGGCAGCCACGTCCTTGGCGCCATTGGCGTCAAAGGCGTAGTCCAGTTCATGCAGGTGCGTGATGATGGGAATGTCACCATATGGCAATCCGTCCAGCAGCAGCCCGTTGCAAAGGGTATTCGAGTAAATGAGAGCGAATCGATCAAAGCTCCTGGGGTTCCGGGCCAGGGCATCGGGCTTGTGAGTGACGGCCAGTTTGGCGAACTCGGCTTCCAGAGGGCCGCCGCAGCCGATCAGGATTTCGAACTCCAATTTTGTATGTTCCCGGAGCCAGCGCAGAATATGGAGAAGCACCATGGGCGCTCCGGTTCGCGTCGCCTCGTGCGTGACGAACAAAATCCTGGCGGGGCGGGCGGGCTGTTTCCCGATCCGGCCGGCGCGGTGCATCTCCGCCGCCAGCGCCTGATAAGCCTTGAGCTCTTCAGGCGGCAACTGCCCGTTCGAAGCGGCGCGCAGCGCGCGCGCTTCAAGATCATCGCAGACTTTTCGGCGCAGGGCCTGGCAATTCGGGATGCGCCTGGGTTCGCGCTCCAAAGCGATGGACTTCGCGCGAAATTCTTCCTCCAACTCGCTGGCGCCTTTAAACCGGTTTGTCTCGTTGCTCTCGTGCTGGCGGTAATGGACCAATCGCGCGTCCAGGTATCCAACGTCCCAGTGAAGCGCAACGCGCAGCCACATTTCCCAATCGACGGTAAACGGCAGGCGCGCATCAAAACCGCCAAGCTGTGTGAAACATTGCTTCCGCGCAATGACTGTGGGACAGCACACGAGGTTGTAACCCGTGATCAATTGCACGAAAAATTCCAGGCCCGGAATGATCCTGCCCTCGTTGGGTTGGATCGGCGTGGGCCAGTTCTCCATCCGCACACTCCCATCGGGACCAACGATCTTCACGTCCGAATAAACCATTCCGACTTTCGAATTGCGTTCCAGCAGTTCGATTTTGCGCCTCAGGTTGTGCGGCTGCATGACGTCGTCCTGGTGAAAAAGGGTGACGTAGCAACCGCAGGCAAGGTCCATGCAGCGATTCCAGTTCCCCACCAATCCCAATCGCTGCTCGTTCCGATGCGTCCGCAGACGCGGATCCTGGCATCGGGCAATGATGGCGGCGGATTGGTCGGTCGAACCGTCGTCCACAATCAACAGTTCAAAGTCGTCGAAGTCCTGTGCCAACACGCTGTCCAAAGCCTCCTGCAAATAGGCCGCCCCGTTGTAGATGGGAATGCAGACGCTCAGGGTCGGAGTCCCGTCCTTCTTGCGTGCGCCTGAAAGCACCGGGCTCTTGATCGGTGAAGTATTTCGCTGACGATGTTTCATAGTGCGATCTTCTTTTGGTCAGTGCCCGTTGCTCGCCGAAGGCTTCCTCCTGATCACGAACGTATCCTGGTGCTCCCACCAGAAGCCCTCGTGAAACGCGACCAGTTCCACATCCGGGATGCGGGCAAGCTGGTCGTATACGTATTGCGGTTTGACCACCGTCGAGCCGTACTCCGCCGTGCTCAGATCCTTTTGCTCGCTGAACGGAACGAAATAAAATCCGTCCTTGTCAAAAGCCCAATCCGGAAACGACTTCCGGCTGATCATGCCGTGAGTCGTAAATATGAAATGGCCTCCCGGTTTCAGAACCGAAGCCAGCTTGTGCAGCCATCTTCCAAAACTGCTCTTCGGCATGTGCGAAAAGAATGAGAGCGCAAACACCACGTCGAATCCCGTATCGAAATGAAGGTCTTCCGGACGGGGCGCGGACTGCGCGGCCTCAACTCCCAGGGATTGCACAAATCGGATCGCCTCCGGATGAATATCGCAACCGATAATCCGGCAGGCCGGCAAAGCGCCCTTCAGATGACGGGTGACGGCCCCATAACCGGACGCAAACTCCAACAGTCGCAGGTTCCCGGTATCGACGTCCAGGTGGCAGTCCTCCGCGAGCAGTTTGCGCAATTTCTGGGCGGACTTTGCGCCATCGTCGAAATAGTACTGAATGGCCGCGTCCTTCGATGCGAACCCGGAGTGAGCAATGATGAAGCGGAAAATAAAATCTTCGGGGTGAACCTCCGGGCTGACTCCCCATCGCTTTGCGAATTTCGCACAGGCCGCAATCATTGCGCTGCTGAACGCTTCGGTGGCGACGGGGGCGGCGACCGGTTCGGATACCGAGGCCGGTTTTGTTTGCCCGGGTTTGACCGGCAATTTCTCTCCGGACTTCAGTTTGGCCAGCAACGCCAAAGCCTCCGCGTTCCCGGGTTCCGCCTCGAGCGCTTCCTCCAGGAGAAGCCGGGCCAGCACGGTGTGACCCATGCGCATGCCGTCGGCCGCCTTTTCCAAAGTCGCGGCTATATTGATGGCTACCGCGTGCGGCACCGGTTCGCCGGTCACAAATCCGCGCGCCGGCGCAGGCTCCGTCCCGCTCAAACACGATTCACCCTGGGCGGGCGCAGAAAGGTTCCACGCGACCGGCCTGTTTTTGCGGAAACAACGCCGGCCTTCGGCGACTCCATGATGGCGAAAATGCCGCCAGCCCGATTGAATGGCGCCCTTGCGAACCGCCTCGGCCACGTCGGGGTACACCTTCAGATATTGCTCTTCATCAAACTCCTCGGCTGACGGAAGCGACTGCGAAGCGGTGGGCGCGGGCGCTTTCGCCATTAGGTTTTCATACCGGCCCGCATCGCCCTCCAGCCGCATAAACTCGCCGGCGGGCAGCTTTTGAAGGCAAATGGCATCCTGGTGATTGTCCCATCCTTTTTCCTGGTACCCCAGGAGCTTCCAGTGGGGGTCCTGAATATAGTTGGCGATGATGAAAGCAGGCAGGGAAAGGCTGATGCCATAGCCCGAGTTCGCATTGTAATCCACGTAACCAAAACCTCTGCGGCGGTATTGCCCGAGCAAATCCATGACTTGCGGATCCTGGAGTCCGCACTTGTTGATCCCTGTTGCGAGCCGAATTTCAGAACAGCGGCCGTGCGTCGTAAAGACAAGAATTCCACCTGGATCAAGCAATCTCTGAAATAATTGGATGAACTCCGCGCATTTTTCTTCGCGGAGATGTGTCAGCAGCGAACCGCACCAAATCAGGTCAAACTTTTCGCGCAAGGGAATATTCCGGACCTCCACCTCCGACGGCACAGGCACCGCGCCGAACGTCCGCGAGCAAAAATCCACTCCGTCCCGATTTATATCGCACGCGGTCAGCCGGGCCTCCGGGAACGCCGCCTTTAAAAAACGCATCACCCGTCCGTGCCCGCAAGGCAGGTCGAGTATTTTTTTGATGGTCGATTTTTCGCGCCGGGCCGCGAAGAGGGCGGTTTCGATGCAATGCAGGGCCGATTCACCGACGCCGAAATAATGCTTTTTGTTTCCGGTGAACATTTCGTCGGCGGAGGAAATTTCCTGGATGACATTGTTCAAAACGGGCAGACCCTCACCCCGTCCCTCTCCCATCGGATGGGAGAGGGTGCCCGCAGGGCGGGTGAGGGTTCGGAAGTGGGTGTGGGAGAGGGAAGGGGTGCGGGTGGCTGACGAACCCTTTTTTGAAACCCAACGCCGGCGCTCATTGAAGCCGTGCTGCTCAAAATGTGCCCAGCCGGATTCAAAGGCTCCGGATCGCACAGCGGCAGCCACGTCCGGGTGGAGGGCAAGATACGCGTCGTTATCGAAGTCGCTGCGTGCTGGAAGTTGGCGCGGATTGGCGGGGTTGCTGGCTGGGTGTTCCATAATAGTGTGAGGTTCGCAAGTTGCGGGCGCGGGCGGCGGAACGGAGCGAGGACGGGCGGTGAAGCGAGCGGCTCGTTGAGCGAAAGGTTGGAGGGTCTCGATCAGTTTTGGGCCAAGGACGCCGATATCAAAGATCTCATTTGCCAGGCGGGCGGCGGTTTGGCCTGTGGCTTGAAGCAAGAAATCATTCCCGATCAGCTCCGCGCATTTGCTGCTCAAGGCTTCCACGTCAAGGGATGGCACGGAAAAGCCTCCGCCCAGCCGGCAAAATTCTTCCGCGCCCCCGCAACCGGCGAAGCAGACGAGCGGTTTGCCCAGAGCGGCGGCTTCAAGCATGACGAGCGGGAACGGATCCTCGCGGGAAGGAAGGCAAAACAGGTTGCAGGCGCTGAGCGAAAGGTGAGGATTGGCCTGTTCACCGACGAAGCGCACGTCGCCGGCCAGCCCGGGCCGTTCGAGGTCGGCGAGCAACATCCTGCCGCGTTCGTCCGAGGGCACCTGGCCGATCCAGATGAACTCCACTTTCCTGGAACCTTCGGTCTTGCGCCGCAGGGACGCGGCCATTTGGATAAACAGATCCGGCCCTTTGCGCCAATCCGCGAACCCGCACGCCGCGATTACAAAACTGTCTTCGGCCAGTCCCAGCGCGGCACGGTCCTGGCGAGCGGCCTGCGCTCGCTGCCGGACGGTCTCGGCGCAGATGCCTTCGTAATGAACCGACATGGCCTGAGCCGAAACACCATGGCACGACCGCAGGTTCTGGGCGACAGCCTCCGAACACGCGATGTAGTGAGTGGTCTGGCCAAGCACCGCCTCCAGGTTTTCACGTCCGAACAACCCGATGACATCGTTTAATTCGTGGATGTGGGTGACGATAGGAATGTCGCCGCCTGACAATGCATTCAGGAAGAGGCCGTTGGTGCAGGTATTCGAGTAGATCAGCGACACATCCTCCAGCAACGGCGATCCGGGCTGGAGTTCGCTCACGACCTGGGTCTCGCCGAGGTCGCGAAACTCGGATTCCAGCGGGCCTCCCGCCCTGAGCACAATGCGAAAATCCCAATTGGAATTGTGACGCAGCCATCGAAGAAACGTGAGCAAGGAAATCGGCGCGCCAGTGCGCGAGGCGTCATGAGAAATCACCAGCATTTTTCTTCCAGGCGTTGTGGCCCGCGCCGGCAACTCCTTTAACCCCGCACGGAAGGCTTTGAGGTGAGTTTCATAAATTTCCCTCAGCGACGGATTGGTCAGCCGCCATGCGTAATATTCGCGATCGAAAAGCAATCGCGCGGGCACCAGGTGCCCGATAAAAAGCCAGTTCAGGCACAGCAACTGTTTCTGTGCCGTGAGCGTCGTGAGCCGCTGATGCGAGAGCGCCGCAGCGGGGGAATCACCCAGGATCGTCACCGGTTTTTCCTGGAGCAGGCACTCGAAGGCGATGCTGGAATTGGCCGTAAAAACCTGTTCGCAGCGGGAAAGGAATTGGATCGCGTCGCGGGAATGATCGCGCACGCCCAGTTTGGCCGAATAAAGAGCATGACCGCCAGGGTGCTGCCGAACGAGCAGTTCTGAGGCGGTGATTCCTTTTCGGGCGGCAAAAATGAGGTGGAAATTGCTCATTCCCCGGCCAAATGCCAGAAGGTTGGAGTCATCCTCCACTTGCAGGGCGGCGCCCGCTTTGAAATCCGCCGCCATGGATCCAGCCGAGCGGTTATCCGGCGCGACGATGAGCAACTCTCGAAGTTCCTGGAGGCTCAGGGGCGCGAACTCATTCCATGCCGCCGCCTCGCGCGCGAACTGGTTCATTTCATCGGCAGCGCTGGTGAACCCGTTGACGCCCTTGAAATCGAAATAAACCGTGCCCTGGTATAACGGCGCTCTCAGCGGGCCGAGCTCGTTGTGGATAATTGGAATTCCAAAATTTGCCACCGCCCGTTTCAAGCTCGGCACGTGACACCAGGACAGCACGGCCTCGGGTTTTCGAGCCTGGCAAATCTCAGCCAATATCTTTTCCAACGCATCGCGCAGCGGGGGATAATCCTCCGTGAGCAGAATCCGAAAGGCTTCGAGCATCGACGCACTCCGGCCCTCCAAATCCGTAAAGAGCGCGGCGGGCAGGGAGTATTTTTGGATGCGATCCCAGACCTCCTGCGACGGAAAGTGGAACTTGAAACCCATGTATTCGCAATCGGCATCCCAAGGCAGCGTGGCCTTCAAGTAGCGATCGTCCGCCACCAGGATCAGTTCTTCCGGCGGGATCGACGCGGCCTGCAGCATCATGACCCATTGAAAAAGCGGCCCTTGCCCCCGGTCGATATATGGCAATAAAAAGGAGACAAACATGAGTTTACTGGCGCAGTTGGATGTGCATGGGAACTTCCATGATCACGGGATGATGAAAACCGTGGCCCCACAGACCGTCTTCGCCGAATGCTTCGCCATGGTCCGAGCAAATGATTAAATCGCTTTCTGGAAGCGCCTGCACCAGGCGCTGGATTTGACCGTCGAGGTATTCAAGGCAGGCCCGCTGCTTGCGCTTGCATTCGTTGGCGTCGCCGTAATCAAAGGGCTCGTCGTACCAACTGCAGCCCTCGTACACAAACCGATGGTGGGTCTCGCCGAAATTCACGAATAGGAACCAGGGCGTGGTCACTCCATCCACAAAATCGCGCCGGACGTGGCGGCCAAAGCGGCTGGGGTTGAAAATGGCGGCGGGGCCGAGCGCGAATTGGTCCAGGTGCAGAATATTTCCCATGATCAGGAATCCTCCAGGAATTGGCAGGCGTGGTCGTCGAGGGATTTGATCCGGTCTGGAAAGTTCCATTTGCCCAGGCTGGCGGGCTGCGAACGCAGGTGCGGCAGCCGCTCCAGGAAGGGAATGGACGCTTCGAACAGGGACTGCGCGGCGCGATAATGACTCTCCGCTTCCGCCGTCGAGAGATGATTATACGCCTCGGGCAATTGAACAATCGCTTCGAAGAAATCACCGTTCATGTGCCGTTCTCAAAATGACCGGGCGGGCCGAGGGATGTCGACCCGCCCGAGGAAGGAGCCAGCGGTCCCGTCCTTTGGACGGACGTAAATCGCTGGACATCGTTTATGGCAACGTCCGCATCGTGCGATGCGGGATTGCGTTGGCCGGCGTGAACACTGCGGCGTTCCGCCCGGCAAATAGCGTTTGCGAAATCAGACCCTGGGAGCTCGGATCGGTCCCGGCTCGTCCGGCATGCGCCTGGATGGAAAGAGCTTTGTTCATGTTCCAGCCGGCGGGCCTGCTACCGGGTGCTTTGTCTGCCCCGCCTGTTCCGGTTTTTTCCGGGGCGCAAGCCTGGGCAAGGGCTGGCCCTGGTTGGCGAGGGCTTCCTGGTTGCTGCGCTGAATTTCCTCATAGATTTCCAGCCGATGCACCGGCACGTCCGGCGGAGCCGATATCCCAACCTTCACCACGTCCCCCTCCACCCGCACGATCTTCACGTGAATGCGGCCATCGACAACAATGCTTTCGCCGGATTTTCTGGAAAGGATAAGCATGGCATGCGTTGCGTTACGCGGCCACTTCGGCGTCGGGCAATGGATGTTGGACCGAGTAAGTTGCGGCGTTGGCAATGATCACCTGCTTGCCCAACCCCGTGTTCCGGTTAATCACAATGGGCCCTTTCAGATTGATCGTCGCGCGCCGTCCCGCGTGCACGGTCACAATCGTGTAAACCGACGCATCCTCCGGCGACGCCAGGCCCAGAAACTCAACGTCCGCCTGCGGGATGTCCGGATGATACTCCGGGAAAGCGACGAAGGGTTCGATGACGACAAATGCAAGAGCCGGGTTGTCCTTGACGCGCAACCAGCGAAAGGGCTCTTCAACAGGATTGGAGACGAGCAGGTACTCTTTCATCTGCTCGAAGCCCAGCAGGCCCATGGGGAGCTTCACATCACAGGCGACGGGCGGCGCCAGTTCTTCTTCGATCGGGTTCATGCATTTCATGCCGCGACCCGTTGAGCAGTGGATATGCCACTGCCCGAAGAGGAGTTTGCCGAGCCCGGAAAAGCCCCGTGAAATCAGCGCTTATTGCATGTCGAACCCGCGCTCGGAAAAAATTCGGAGAGGGTCCGTGGGTTCAACCCGGCAATTTTAGCTGCGCGAGCGGCGGAATTTGCCGCGAAGCAACCGGTCAAAAGCAGCCGCCGGGAACCCGCATTTCGAAAGGTGTCAAGCCCTTGCCGGCAGCGCCGATGTTTGTAACGCAGGCCGGCAGTCTGCATTTACGCCATCAATGAACAATCCAGATCAACTCCGCAAATTGCTCGACTCCCTGGGAATGGAGATCATTACCGCCCAGGCCGGCTCGACTGAAGGGCAATTTCCAATCCTGGATTTGCTCGGTTATCTTCGCGATGAAGCGGCCACCAAACCGGATGCAACCCAACTGCATGCCGTCTGCGCCGAGTCGTGGGAAAAAATGGTGGCCATCGTGGAATCCGGCCGCGCCTTCCAACAAGCGGAAGTGGAATGGCTGAATAGTCAGTTTGGACGGCTTGAAGAATTATCCAAGACCGGCTCGGCCGCAGCCGGACCCGTCCCCACAATTCCGCCGGCCCGGGCAGCCTATTCTTCTCCGCAAACAAGCGCCGCCGCCCATGAGCAGGTCGTGGTTTTGGACATCCAAAAGGACAAGGAGTTGCTGCGTGAATTTCTCAAGGAATCCCGCGAACACCTCGACAATATCGAGCAGGGAATGCTGGTCCTGGAGAACAGCCCCGGCGATGCGGAAATCCTGAACACCGTCTTCCGCGCATTTCATACTTTTAAGGGGAGCGCCGGGTTCCTCAACCTTGGACCCATTAACCGCCTGGCTCACCTCCTCGAATCCCTGCTCGATCTCGCCCGCCAGGATAAACTTGTCATCGAGCGGCCTGTGATCGAGCTGATTCTCCGCGGCCATGATGTGCTGAAGCGGTTCGTGGATGAAATTGAAAAGCAGATCGATGGCAGCGCACCCCTCGCACCCATCATCATCCCGATGGGAGAACTCAAAGCCGAGGTCCTGGTCCTGATGGTCACTGCCACCGGGGCCGCCGGCATGTCTTCCAATGATCCTTCGCCGCGGGCCGAAGCAATACCCGGCGAAAAGCTTCGCCAACCGGAACCGGACTCGGCCGCGCGCCGGACGGCAGGATCCAGCACTGTCAAGGTGGACACGGCGAAACTCGACGCTCTCCTCGACTTGGTCGGCGAAATTGTGATTGCGCAATCCCTGATCGTGCAGAACGTCGATCAACTCGCCGGCATTCACCCGCACTTTGCCCGGAACATGGGCCAGTTGAGCCGCATCACGCGCGATCTGCATCGCGTGAGCATGTCCCTGCGCATGGTCCCCATCCGCAGCGCCTTTCAGAAAATGGCGCGAGTCGCTCGCGACGCCAGCGACAAGCAGCAAAAATCGGTTCAGCTCGTCACCAGCGGCGAAGATACGGAACTGGATCGCGGGATCGTCGAGGAGTTGAACGATCCGCTGCTTCACATGGTCCGCAACGCCGTCGATCATGGAATCGAGCCCCCCGAAAAGCGGCGCCTCGCGGGCAAACCACCCGCCGGCACGCTCCATCTCCGGGCTTACCACCAAAGCGGCAACATCGTGGTGGAACTGGAAGACGATGGCCAGGGATTGAACCGGGACCGGATCCTCGCAAAAGCAATCGAGCGCGGCCTCGCCGCTCCCGGGCAGGCCCTGAGCGATGAGGAAGTGTTCGGATTCATCTTTGCGCCCGGTTTCTCCACTGCCGAAAAAATCACCGATCTTTCCGGACGCGGCGTCGGCCTCGACGTCGTCCGCCGCAATGTTGAACGCTTGCGGGGCAGGGTGGAGATTTGCTCAAAACCCGGCGCCGGCGCTCTCTTCAAAATCACCCTGCCGCTCACACTCGCGATCATCGATGGCCTGATCGTCAAAGTGGGCGAGGAACGATACGTCATCCCCACATTGTCCGTGCGGGAGTCGTTTCGCCCGACGGCGGACAGGATCTCGCGCATTCAGGGCCGGGCCGAAGTGGTGGATGTGCGCGGGCGATTGGTTCCGATGTTGCGGTTGTACGAGTTTCTGGGTCTCAAGCCTGCGTCGGAGGATCCGTGCAAGAGCATCGTTGTGGTGGTCCAGTCCGGGTCGCGCCTGAAATGCGTGCTGGTAGACGCCATCCTGCATAAGCAGGAAGTGGTGATCAAGAATTTCAACGAGATGCTGGCGCACAAGAACATGGCCTTCGCCGGAGCGGCGATCCTCGGCGACGGCCGGGTTAGCTTGATTCTCGACGTGAACACGCTCGTGGGCATGGACAAACCATGCTTCTCCAAAGCGGCTTGAGAAAGCACAGGTAGGCGCCATGCAGTCAACCCGAAGGGTTGCCAGATAGTAGCCGGGGGTCGAGCGTGCGAGACCCCCGGATCCCGTTCCGAGCTACCGGTTGACCCTGGAGGGGTCGAAGAATTCTGCCATCCCTCCGGGATGGGGCAAATAATACGACCATTACCGGAGGTCTTCGCTGCGCTGCGACGTCCGGCTACTATCTTGACACCCCTCCGGGGTGAATCGCGCCCGTCGTCCTGTTGGTCGGCGCGGCGGATGTGCCGGGCGCATCAGCTGCAGGCGTGGAGACCAAAGGATTGGAATCCCGGAGCTGGCGGGTGCGGCGGACTGCCACGCTCATCCAAAGAATGGCCAGCGCGATTGCCGCGACGAATGCGCCCAGCACAAACCACGGCCAGCGGTAGCGCGGCCGGGCATTCGGTGCGGACGGGAGTTCCTGCATAGCCTGGCCAGTATCTCACACAGCCCCCCACATCGCGAGCGGCGGCACAAAATATCTAGCCACTGCCCCGGGAGCATTCCATCTTCTGTCCGTGCATCTGGCCCGCTTGCGCCTGAGAGATTTCCGCAACTATTCGCGGCTGGATGCGGCTTTTTCCCCCGGCTTTCATTTGTTGCTCGGCGACAATGCCCAGGGCAAGACCAATATCCTGGAAGCCGTGTACCTCCTGGCCACACTCCGCTCGTTCCGCGGCGTCGGCAGCTCCCAAATCGTGCAACACGGCCAGAAGGGTTTTTTCACCGGAGGCACCGTCGTCGGGCAGGGAGAACACGAGGTCAAAATGTATTGGTCGCCCCTGGAACGGAGCTTGAGCCTGGACGGGCGGCCGGTGCGCAAATTGATGGATTACCTCGGCGTGCTGAGAACGGTCGTGTTCTGCACCGAAGATCTGCAATTGGTCAAAGGCACCGGACGCATCCGCCGCCGGTTCCTGGACCTTCTCCTCAGCCAATCCTTCCCGGGTTACCTCCCGCTGCTCCAGCGATACATGCTGGCCCTGCGCTCGCGAAATGCCCTGCTCAAGAGGACAGCCGTGGACGAAAGCGCGCTGGAAAGTTTCACCGCCGAACTGGTGAGCTCAGGAGAGCAGCTCATCCGCATGCGCCGGGAGCTGATTCCAAAAGTCTCACCCCTGGCACGGCTGGCCTATCGGCGCATTGCGGGGCAAGCCGAGGAATTAAAAATCGAGTACCTCCCCTCGGTGCGCAGCGATTTCCGGGTGGAACTGGCCCAGGCCCGATCGCGGGAACGCCACATGCGGGCGACTCTCGTCGGCCCGCATCGGGATGAGCTGCAACTGCTCCTGAACGACCGTTCCGCCGCGCAATTCGGGAGTGAGGGCCAGAAACGCACGCTCGCCATTGCCCTGAAAATGGCCCAGGCCGAGTACCTGAACGGCATCCACGGCACCGCCCCCGTGCTGCTCATCGACGATGTCATGGGCGAGCTGGACGTGAAGCGCCGAAGCGGCCTGCTGCCGTTGCTGGAACAGGCCCGCAAGACCGGCGGCCAGGTCTTCATGACGGCGACCGAGCAGAACTGGCCCCAGGAACTCGGGCGCGAGGCCCACCGATGGATGGTTCAGGCAGGGACTTTGCAGCCGGAGTGAAGAGGTACAACCACGGATGAACACGGATGACTCCCTCGAGTCAGTGAATCAGTGAGTCAATGAATGGGAAAGGGTTGTCAGTGTTTCATTCTCTGACTCACTGACTCATTGACTCACTGACTCAATAAGGGAAGGTAGGGCTGCGCTGCGACCCCCGGCTGCTCTCTTGCAAGCCTTCGGCCTGTCCAAGAAGCGCCAATGGGCAGCTCAAGATACGCTCGCGCTGCGGGCGGCGCGCAAATCACTTCTTCGCTGCGCCATGGATTTGAAAAACTCGTACCCTTCGCGCAGCCGGCGCACGCAGACGTCCTTGTCTTCGAGCATCGTTTTGATGATGCGCAGAATCGGTTTGGGGCGCAGATAATAGCGGTGATAGAATCGCTCGACGCTCTCAAAAATCTCGTCCTTGCTCAGTCCCGGATACTGCAATGCGCTCTGCTGGAAACCGTCGCCTTCGACGAGGTCCGTCTTGTCTTTTTTGAGGAACCAGCCGTTTAATTTCGCCTGGTCGTAAAGCTCTGTGCCCGGATAGGGCGCGGCCAGACTCACCTGGAGGCTGAAGACGTCGAGCTCCTGCGCGAAGCGAATGCTTTGCTCGATGGTTTCCTTTGTCTCCACGGGCAGGCCAAGAATGAAGGTCCCATGGATCACCACCCCGGCCTGGTGGCAGGCCTTGGTGAACTTTCGCATTTCCTCCGTCGTCACGCCCTTCTTGATCCGGGTAAGGGTCTCGTCATTGCCGCTTTCGTAACCAACCAGGAACAGCCGCAGCCCGTTATCCTTGAAACTCTTGATGGTGTCGTAGTCGAGGTTGGCCCTGCTGTTGCAGCTCCAGTTCAACCCGAGCGGCCCCAGCTTTTTTGCGATTTCGCGCGCGCGGGGCAGGTTGGCCGTGAATGTGTCATCGTCGAAAAAGAATTCCTTCACCTGCGGAAAGATCTTCTTCATGTAAGCCATCTCGTCCGCCACGTTCTGCGGGGAACGGACGCGATACTTATGGCCTCCAATGGTCTGCGGCCACAGGCAGAACGTGCATTGGGCGGGGCACCCCCGGCCCGTGTACAGGCTCACGTAAGGATGCAGAAGGTAACCAATAAAATACTTCTCAATCTGCAGGTCGCGCTTGTAGACATCCGCCACCCACGGCAGCGAATCCATGTTCGGAATCAGTTCGCGCTCCGGGTTGTGCCGGATTTTGCCATCCTTGTCCTTGTAGGAAAGACCCATGATTTGGTCAAAGTCGCGGCCCTCGGCAACTTCCTTGCACGTGAAATCGAATTCCTTCCGGCCCACCCAGTCAATTGCCCAGGACGCCTTCAGCGTCTCGGCCGGCAATACCATCGCGTGGGCCCCCACAAATCCAATCTTCGTCCCGGGCTTCTGCTGCTTGATCGCCTCGGCCACTTTGCAGTCGTTTTTGAGCGACGGTGTCGACGTATTGATCACCACATGATCGTAGGACTTGGCGATGCGCAGGCATTCCTCGACGCCAATATTGTGCGGCGGACAATCGAGCAGCCGCGAGCCGGGCACCAGGGCGGCGGGTTGCGCCAGCCATGTCGGGTACCAATAACTGGTGACTTCGCGGCGGGCCTGGTAGCGGGCGCCGGCGCCGCCGTCAAATCCGTCGAAACTGGGTGGTGAAAGAAATAGGGCCGACATAGTCAGATCTGTTGCTCCGCTTTGACTTCGCTTCTGGTTGCTTCCCGGGATTTTGCGATGAGCTCATCGCGTTCGGAGGTTTCACCGCTGCCGCAATGCGTGGCCACGCGCGGGCCGGAGGCGGCGATGCCGTTGCCGGCCACCTGCGCGGCCAGCGCGGCCTTCGCCTGGGCGAGATGGCCTTTGCCGATCGAGAAACCATTGAACGCCTTCACCTCGCCACCCCGGGCATAAGGCTTGGGCCGCGGTGAAAAGTTGTATTTGAAATTCTTCCAGTTGTCGCCGCGCTGATAATTCGTGCCCAGCGCGCCGCTTGGATCGTATCCGCAATGGACCATGCAGTTTTCGCAGCGCGGATCGCGCGCTTTGCCGTCCACCACCCCGTATTTCTCCCAGTCCACTTTCTGAAGCATCTCCGAATACCCCGGGTAATGGCCGTCAGTCATCAGGTAACAGGGCGCTTTCCACCCCCGCACATTGTAAGTGGGAATGGCCCACGCCGTGCAGGTCAACTCGCGTTTGCCCGCCAGGAATTCCTGGTACACCGGGGTGCCGAAAATCGTGAACGCCTTCCCCCAATCAAGGACTTTGGCGAATTTGTTTCGCGTCATCTCCCGCGTCAGGAAAAATTGCTTGGGATCCTTCCCCAGCCGCTTGGCCATGTCCTTCTTGGCCGCATCATAGTCGTACCCCGGCGAAATCGTGTGCCCGTCGCATCCCAGCCAGGAAAAGTACTTGAACGTGTCCTCAATCTCCTTCACGTCGGTTTCCTTGTAGACCGTCGTGTTGGTGGCCACCTGGTATCCCACGATTTTGGCCATGCGGATGGCGGCAACGCACTCCTTGAAGACGCCCTCGCGCTCCACGATCAGGTCGTGCGTGTATTCAAGACCATCGACATGCACGTTCCAGTACATCCAACGCGTCGGCGCAATGACCGGTTTGGCCTTCCTTTGCGCGGCTGGAACATTGCGAATGGCTTCGGCATCCTTCTCAGTGATCAAGTCTTCCTTCAGAAGGCGCTTGAGTTGTATTTCCACGTCTGCATCATAGATACTGGAGAGATAGTCTTTGATTTTTTTGCGCATGAAGACGCCGTTCGTGCAGACGTACACAATCCGGCGCTGTTCGAGGAGACCATTGACCAGTTCCTCGATTTTGGGATAAATCAGAGGTTCGCCCCCGCAGATGCTGACCATGGGCGCGTCACATTCCATGGCCACGGCCAGGCACTTTTCCAAGGGCACCATGTCCTTGATATTGGTGGAATATTCCCGGATGCGCCCGCACCCGGTGCACGTGAGATTGCAGGTGTGCAGGGGCTCGAGCTGGAGCACCATCGCAAATTTGGGTGTCCGGCGGAACTTGTGCCGGATAATATGGCCGGCGATTTTCGCCGACAACGCGAAGGGAAATCGCATAAACGGATTAGTTTTGAGCTACTTGGTTGAGAGGCTGCTCCGCTGGCAAGACGCGATCGGGAGTCGCGGGAGGGGGATCGACGCGCAAAATGCCGGGGACCAGAAACGTAGCCGGGGAGACGCCTTGCGAGCCACGAAGGCCGCCGCATCCAACCAGCAACAATACCAGGACCGGGTAAGCCGCCAAAAAAAGCAGCAATTTGCCATTTGATCTCACTCAGCAGGCAGTATATGACCAGTCGATATGTTGGCAATACCTAATTCATTGGGCAGACAACCCATCGCTAAGATCCTGAAAGACACGTATATGTGGGTTTTTTCGCTGCGTTGTCGCCCGGTCCGGATCGCCCTCCAGGTGGGTCTTGCCACCGGCTGTATGCTGTCCGCACACGGACAAGTAATAGCCGTTGAGTCTTCCTCTGCCGCATCGTTCGAGGCCCGATCGGCCGAACAATTCAAACAGGCCAAAAGCCGGTTTCAAACCCAAACCAACGCCGAAGCCGCCTGGCAATTCGGCCGCGCCTGCTTTGATGCCGCCGCAGCGAGCAACGATCGGACCCGGCGCGCCGAGCTGGCCGAATCAGGCATCGCCGCCTGCCGCCAGGCGATCTTGCGAAACCCGGCGTCGGCGCCCGCGCATTATTACCTGGGAATGAACCTCGGCGAACTGGCGGATACGCGCAGAAACCTCTCGGGCCTGCGCCTGGTCAAGGAAATGGAGCGCGAGTTCCTCGCCGCGCGCGATTTGGATGAGCATTTTGATTTTGCCGGCGCGGATCGGAACCTGGGTTTGTTGTACATGCAGGCGCCGGTCTTCATGAGCATCGGCAGCCGGACCAAAGCCCGTCAATACCTGCGCCGGGCCGTCGAGCTGGCCCCGGAATACCCGGAGAACCGGCTCAACCTGGTTGAAGCCTGTTTGAAATGGAACGAGACCAAGGATGCGCGCCGCGAGCTGAAGGTGTTGGAAGAAAACTGGGCTCAATTGCGCTCGAGATATTCAGGCCCCACCTGGGCCGAGAGTTGGAGCCAATGGGACAAAAGATTCATTGCCGCAAAACGCAAGCTGGACTTGCCCGCAAAACAGCTCGAATCGCCCCACGAAGAATAATCCGGATCACCGGGGTCCCATCGGCACGATGGCGGTCCAATGCGTCGCGCCGAATTTATTGCGAAATTTTCCGGCCAATTCTTCCGCCGCGGCGGCGCTTGGCAGGATGGCGAAGGTGCTCGAACCACTGCCGGACATCCGCGACACCGGCGCGCCGTTCTCGCGCAGGAATTCCTGGAACAGCG
>DASRKU010000035.1:0-3528 GCA_035648815.1 Verrucomicrobiia bacterium
TTTCGACCGGCGGCGTCCTTGGCGTAGATGCAATCCGGCAGATTGTCTATGAGTGTCCGCAACAGCAGGCGTTCTTGTAAAATCTCGTCGGTGCGCTTGGCAACCCGTTTCTCCAATTCGTCACGCGATTGGCGCAGCGCCTCTTCCGCTTGTTTTCGTTTCGTGATGTCACGCGCGATGCCCATCAACCCCATGATCTTGCCCGTGTCGTCCCTCAACGGAATCTTGGTGGTGAGCGACCAGCGCATTTCCCCCGATTGCTTGTGCTGGACGGGTTCCTCCTTGTGCAACATCTGGCCCGACCGCATCAACGCATGTTCGTCGGCCAGATACTGCGCCGCCAGCTCCGGAGACACAAAATCCGCATCGCTCTTGCCCAACACCTCTTCCGGGCAGCTGGCCCCCAGTTGTTGGGCACAGGCTGTATTCAAGATGACAAACCGGCTTTGGGCGTCCTTGACGAAGACAAAGTCCGGCAGGTTGTCAATGAGTGTGCGCAGTATCAGACGTTCGTGCAAAAACTCGTCGGTGCGCGCAGGAGAAGCACTGGCGCTATTGATGACTTTGGATGCGGGCGGATTCATTTGGCGTCTTCCTGCTGGGCGCAAGATTTACTCGATCGGGAGCACCCATCAACCGGAGGTTGCACCCAGTTCGGGCTATGTCCGGCTCCAATGAGATGATCGCGGTTGAGATTCAGCGTCGGTTGAATCCCTGAAGGCCCATGTTCCGGTGTTGTGCCGACGGAACCGCGGGTGTGATGATAGTTTAACAGCACGAAGATTTCCGCTCCGGCCATGGACAGCCAAGGCGGGCAAATAAAGCCGCGTAATGGAAAAAGGCTTGCCATTAATGAAGAATAACGCAGCAATGGCTATGCCATTCATCCCTCTTCCGGAAGACAGACGCACCACAAGACGCTTCGCGGATTTCAGGAATCATCGTGTCGCGCGTAGCGTCTTGGACTGCGGCAACCCTTCACCGCTTTTCTCAGAGGCTTTCTCCCCAGTATTCCGCAATTGGGATTATCGTTTCGAACGTAACCGACCAACGACCATCGTCTTCGGCAACCATTGAAAAATAACCGTCCAATTCTTTCCCTTTGAAATAGACGAGGCACTGCTCCATGGCTTCCACCTCGGTATGAATGATGCCTTTGATCGAAAGGCTCCATTTTTCCTCGCCTGACCCGCGTTTATAGTGAAGGGGAAATAATTGGACAACTCCCTTATTTGTTTCAATGTCAATCGGGATTTTGCTGTTAAAGTCTTTGACGAGCGGAATATCCATGATTTGATTGAATTTTCACCCATCTTGCGGAGAAAGGCAATTCAGGATCAATAGGACATTGGTATCCCAGAAAGACACATCCGCCGGATTCAGGGTTCGCCGGTTGTGAATGACTTGTGAACAACTTTTCGAGCCGCCGCCATTTTGAGGCACACCGTTTGCATACCTGGAAGGCATGCGTAACCATTCCTTTGATGCTCCTGAGACTGGCGATGAGGTTGAAATAACGCTGGATGGCCTGCCGGTGGGATTGCCGTCCGGGTACCGCTCGCTGAATGCCATCCGCTGCCTTCTCGAAACGCTCGCCTTGGAAAGACAGCGCATTCTATGCTCTCTGAACGTTGACGGCCAGCCGGTCAATCTTGCCCTGCCCTGGCTTAATCAAAGAATTTGTTGCCGCGTCGAGGCCGGGACGGTCGCTTTGGAAGAGACGCCTCTGCTGTTGCTCAAGAAGGCGTATCAACAAACCGAGCACGCCCGGGAGTGTGTTGAAACCGCCCTCACCCTGGTCCTCATCAACAATGGCCGGGTGGCGCGCGAAGTCTGGTGGAATCTGGCCTTGGTTCTCAAAGAGCCGGTGATTACCCTGAGCCTGATGCCGGAAAACGTTTGCCAGCCATTTGAACATCGCACGTCGCTCACCCAACTCCGCAAGTGGCAGTTGGAACAGATTGCCGCCATTATCCGGGACGTGGATGAAGCCTGCCAATCGGAAGACACCATTCCGCTCTCCAACGCGATGGAGAACCGCGTACTGCCGTGGCTGCAAAGTTTGAGCGAACTCATCTGCCTGTGGCATGAAACGGTCCTGGCCGGGTCACGGTTCGGAATCAGCCACGCAGGTTCCTGATCCAAAGCGAACGGTTTCCGCCACGAAGTTCTTCCGAGTGGCCCTTTGGCTTGCCGGCCTCAATGTGTCCCCCTGCGGCAAAACCGCCAATGACAGAAAAGTTATTGCCGCGACTTCGGCTTCGTCGCGGGTGCGGAAACGTCTTCGGGCAATTTGGCGGTGTCCTGAATGACTTTTGACAGCAAGGCCAGAGCCTGACGCGCCTTTTGCTCCTCCGGGGTCAGGTTGCTGCCGTACCGCAGATAATGCGCTCCAAATCAGGCCAGGGATGGAGGCTGTTTTTCGGTGCGAACCGGCGGCAGGCCGCCAGCGTCCGCCAGTGTCCGATTGCGCGGGCGGTTCCCCGATGACCGACGATGTCTTGACGCCGGATTCGAAGAATGATGCAAATGCCCTCGGCGGCGATGCCGGTGAAAAATAATCGCCCAGGCGAAAAACCCCAGTGCAACCAGGAAAAGAGCGCCGAAATAAACCAGGGCTTGAGAAACGCTGGAACCGGAGGGTATCAGCGCCCGAAGCGAATTCTCTTCATTCACCCGGAATGCACCGGCCAAAAAACCTGTAGTAATCATAATAAAAAAACGGCTTGCCCCGCCGAAAGACTTTGTCTTTGGTCTTGCCGATCTTCAGATGCAGCATCCCGCAAGCCAGAATTGGGTGCCAATTTTAACCGCGCGGCAATTTGGGTCCGGTTGAAATTATTGCGTTCCAGCAGGGCCTGGTCGCGTTTTCTTCCGATAATTTAGTGGTTTCGCATCCTTGGCCGGTCCGCCGCCATCCAGCATCCGCTTGAGTTCCTTGATTTGATCCCGGAGCAGGGCGGCCTTCTCGAATTTGAGGTCATTCGCGGCGGCAAGCATTTCGTCTTCGAGTTCCTGAATGGTCGTGGTGAGGTCAACGTCCAGGCCGGCGTCCTTCAACACTGCGCCGGCTGCCTCGCGCTTCGATTCGTAGGTGGCGAGGCTCTCCTCCACGGCACGGCTCACACTGCGCGGCGTGATGTGATGCTCCTGGTTGTAGGCAATTTGCTTTTGGCGGCGGTGTTCGGTGACGGCGAGAAACTTTTTGATGCTGTTGGTCATTACGTCGGCGTAGAGCATGACTTCGCCGTTGAGATGGCGCGCGGCGCGGCCGGCGGTCTGGATTAAACTGGTTTCGCTGCGCAAAAAACCTTCCTTGTCGGCGTCGAGAATCGCCACCAGCGACACTTCCGGCAAATCCAGCCCCTCGCGCAGGAGGTTGATGCCCACCAGCACGTCGAACTCGCCCTTGCGGAGGGCGCGCAGGATTTCGACGCGCTCGATGGCGTCAATCTCGCTGTGCAGATAGCGCACGTTCACGCCGATGCCGCGCAGGTAGTCGGTCAACTCCTCGGCGGTGCGCTTGGT
>DASRKU010000036.1:0-11055 GCA_035648815.1 Verrucomicrobiia bacterium
GTCCCCAGGTGTCTTCGCCTTGTTCTGCGCGGCCGGCTTGGAGTTCCACGCTTTGAATGGCCGGATTTTTCAGGAGCGCGTCCGAGATGCGAGCGCCCACGCGCAGCATCTCGGGCAAGGAAGTTCCTGGCGCCATCGAGGCCTGCACGACGAAGTGGCCTTCGCGAAAGTCCGGCAGGAATTCACTGCCCAGGAAAGGCAGGGCGCCCAGGGCGAGCAGGAAGAGCAGCAAGGCGATTCCAAAGACAAGCCGGGGCCATTGCGCGAGCCGTTCCAGCTGCTTGCGGTGAAAAACTTTCGCCGCAGCCACGTAACGCGGCTCGCTGTGAGGTTCCATTCGCGAGAGCACGGCCGGTGCCGGACCCACAAATTCAGCTTCGATAAAATTAGTTTCGTCCGACAGGGCTGCAATCCGGACGTGTGACGGGGTGGAGGAAATGGTTTGTCCGAGCGGGAGGTCCGCCCGAATCAGGGAGCTTTGCATGGAGATCAGCGATTGAATTAAACCTGGCAAATCAGGCCGGTCCGCGATGGCGGCGCCCCATTCGCCGAGCAACTTCACGCGGGCGCTTTCCAACTGGGCGGCGTCGCGGGCAGCGGTTGCTTTCGCGGCCTGCAGCGCGCGCTCGGAGGCATTGCTGCTGACTGCGAGCGCCTGGACCCGGACCAGCTCGGATTGCGAGGCTTCGCTGGCAGCCCGGGCTTCGGTGACCGCGACGGCCATGGCACCCAGGGCGGCAGGATCGATGACACGGCCTTGAGCCTTCCATTCCGGTTGAAATTGGGCGGACGCCAGCGGCTCAATGGTTAAACCCATGCGTTGCTGTGCCGCCCGGTCAAGTGTGAGCAGGGCTTCACCGCTGGGAGCCCGCTTTGAAGCCTCGGCTGCCGGGGTTTTCTCGTCTGAATCGGGTGACTTGGAACAGCCCGCGAAAATGAGAGTGGAACTGATGCACAGGGCCGCGAGGACCGTCGGTTTCAAGCTCATTGATTTTCTCCATTCTGTGGGTAGAGCGGACGTTGCACGGCATCTTCCAGGTCGCTCATTGCCTGTTGCAACTTGAGCCTGGCATCCAGGACCGTGAGGGATGCGGTGTTGAATTGCACTCGCGCGCCGAGCAGCTCGAGTTGGTCGGCTGCGCCTGCTTTGAATTGGGCTTCAACGCTCCGCTGCTGCGCGGCCTGGGCGTCCAGGAGCGATTGCAGCGCGACCATGTTGGTGCGGGAGGCATCCAGGACGGCCACCGCCCGATCGATCTCACCGATGACTTTGGATTGCAGCGCCATGAAACGGGCGGCCGCCGCTGCGCGTCGCGCCTTGGCTTCCGCGATCGGCCCCGCGTTTCGATTGAGCAGCGGCAGCTCCGAGCCGCGCTTGTTCCTGAAGTCGATCTCCCAGTTCCTGCTGCCATCCGGCTTGCGCCTGCAGCAACTCGGCGCTTTGCCGCGCGGCGGTGAAAGCCAGGAGCGCGTTTCGCACATTGGCTCGGACTGTCCATGCCGCGGTGGCGAAATGCAGGCGCGCCGATTCGGAAAGGAAATGCGCCTGTTCGATTCTGCGCCGGCGTTTGCCAGCGGTTTCCAGCGGCACGTCAATCGTGGCGGGGACGATCCAGGGGCTCGGCGCGGGCACCGGGTCGTACGCGGGCGTCACTGTGATCGACGGGTTGGGGCGCGCGGCCGCTGTCCGGACGCCTCCCTGCGCCATCAGCCAATCCGCGCGCGCAACGGCGAGGCTTGGCTGATAGTAAAAAGCGGCGTCTGTGAGCAAGCGCAAATTCCAGGAGATCCCCGGCCAATTCGTCAACTCCCGGCGCTCGCTGTTTTCAATAAAAACTTTCAGGTCGCTGTTGGTCAACGAGCGGCTCTCAAGAATTGCGGCCGTTTTGGAGGGCGACAGCGGTTGGGGATGAAATCGGACGCACCCGCAGAGCAGAAGAGCAAACCACAGGAGGGAAACAGAAGGCGTTGCGGGTCTGATCGTTTTCATGCGGTCTTTTCCGCGGGCGCCAGGGGCAATTGGACTTTAACTGTCGTCCACGCCTGCGGCACGGATTCAATCGTGATGGTTCCGTGATGGGCGGAAACGATCCATCGGGCGATGCTCAATCCAAGGCCGCAACCTTCGACGGCGCTGCTGTGCGACCGGTCGCTCCGAAAAAACCGGTCGAACACGCGCGGGAGTGATTCCGGCGGAATTCCCGGGCCGCTGTTGGAAATGGTGAACTCGGCATGGCCGTCGATCATGCGAAGGCTCATTTTAATGGAGCCGCCAGGCTGATTGTATTTGACCGCATTATCCGTGAGGTTCAGAAGCAATTGCCGGAGGCGGTGGCGGTCTCCGGCAAGGCTGACGGCTTCGCAGGTTTCCAGGCCGACTTCCACGCCGGCCGGTTCTGCGAGAATTAACGCGTCGGCGTGGGCGTCGCGGACCAAATCGTCCAAAGCAAGCGTTTCCCGGTTCAATCGAACCTGCCCTGCATCCGCCCGTGTAAGGAGTGTCAGGGCGTCGACAACCTTGGACAGCCGGCGCACTTCTCCGAGTTGGTTCAGCAAAAACTCGCGGCCTGAAGCCGCGAGCGTCTCATCCCGCAGCGCCGTTTCCAGTTCGCCGTGCATGATCGCCAGCGGCGTCTTCAGCTCATGCGAGGCGTCCAGCGTAAACTCCCGGATTCCGGTGAACGACTCCTGCAGCCTCACCTTCATCTGGTTCAAGACTTCGGTCAGCCGGTCCAACTCGTCACCATTCCCGGAGCGGGGCAGGGGCTGGCTGAGGTTGCTTTCGTCGATGAGCCGCGCCGCATGGCTGAGTTCGCTGAGCGGCGACAGAGCCCGCCGGGTTAACCACCAGCCGCCGGCCAGGCCAAGCAGCACGGCAGGCAGCCCCGTTTCCAGAACCAGTTCACCCGCCTCGCTCAACGCGCGGCGTTCGGATCGCGGCCGGTGCTGGTGGCGCAGTTGCTCGTAAATCTCCTGAAACGCTCCCCCGCTGATTAACAACAGCGAAACCGTCAACACCCCCGCATACCATATGGTGAGCCGGGCACGGATCGTCATGGCTTCTCCTTCAGCAGATAACCCATTCCCCGGGCCGTATGCAGCAGCTTGGGTTCAAAGGCCGCGTCGATCTTTTCACGCAGCCGCCGAATATACACATCCACCAGGTTCGTCCCCGGGTCGAAATCGTAATCCCACACTTTCTCAAGGATCATCATGCGTCCGCACGGGCGTCCGGCCGAACGCATCAAAAACTCCAGCAGCCGGTACTCCCGCGCGGTCAGTTCGATCTCAACGTCTCCGCGTTGTGCGCGCCGCGTCAGAGTGTCGAGCGACAGGTTTGAAATTCGCAGCACGCTGGATTTGTTGTCGCTGGTGCGACGCGTGAGCGCCCGGACCCGGGCCACAAGTTCAATCAGTTCGAAGGGCTTCGGCAGGTAATCGTCCGCGCCCGCATTCAATCCTTCCACCCGCTCATTGACTTCGCCCCTTGCCGACAGGAGCAGCACCGGCGTGGTGTTGCGCCGCTCCCGCAGCTGGCGCAGGACACTCAACCCGTCCCGGCCCGGAAGCATGATGTCGAGAATGATGGCGTCAAACGGTGTTGCCGTGGCGGCCGCAAGCGCGTGGTCGCCGTCCGCGCACACGTCCACCGCAAAACCCTCGGCTTGCAGTGCCTTGCGAACGAACGATGCGGTTTTTCTCTCGTCTTCAACGACCAGCACGCGCATGGAGGCAGAATAATTCACCGCCGCTTCAATCCCAATACTGAAAGCTCGGCGCGTCCATGATCACTCAAATCGCTTCCGGGTTGGTGTGAGCGCGGATGACAGTTTATCAGGACTGGCCGGATGCCTTATAGCCCGCCGCCGATCGGCCGCTCCATTTCATACACCAGGACCTTAAAGCTGCCGGGCACAACCCTGGGCCGCCTCTCGCCTGCAGCAGGCGCTTCGAATTTGGCGGAAGCCAGATAGATCCTGTGCGTTTTGGGATCCAGCGCCATGGTCCGCGCGCGCGGTTCGGTCTTCAAGGTCTGCACAACACTCAGTTTGTCCGGCGCATCCTCATGGGCAATCGTGACCGTGCCATCGCCGCACGACGCAAAGGCAAGCTGCGTTCCCGGGTCGAATGCGTTCGCATCGACACCCTCGCCGATCGGCACAGAGGCGACGACCTTGCCCGTGCGGACATCCATCATCACCATCTGTTTGTTGCCGCAGCCGAGAAACAGCCGGTGATTTACCTGGTCAAATGCCATGCCGGAAGGTTCCTCGCCTGGCGAGATGGGCCAATGCTGGATAACCTCATGAGTCTTGGGATCGATCACGACCACTTCGCTTTTGTCCTCCAGATTGTCATAAATCCGACCGGCTTTCAGGTTCACAACGGTAAACTCAGGCTTTCCGCCCAAGGGCAATGTCGTCGTGACCTTGCCTGTTTTGGCGTCGAATACCGTCGCCGACCGGCCGCGTCCGTTGAAGGTGTAAACCTCCTGGTTCTGCGGTTCATACAGGATCGCGTCGGGATTTTCGCCGGTATCCACTTTGGAAAGAGTGGTCAGCGTTTTGAGATCCACGATGCTGGCCTTGTTCTCGCGCCCGTTGCTCACAAAAGCGCGCCCGAGTTCGGGCGCGATGGCGATTCCGTGCACGCCCGGGGTATTTGTGATTTCACCGATGACCGAATCCTTGACCAGGTCGATGACCACCACTTTTGTCTGGTGGCTCACAAAGAGCCGTTGACCGGCGGAGTCGACAGCCAGGTAATCCCAGCCGCCTTCACCGCCGACGGGGATTTCCTTTAGAAACCGATAGGGACCTGCAGCGTGGATCGGGGCAATGAACCCGAATGCCGAGACGGCCGCAACGAGGAGGGGGAATGCTTTGTTTTTCATAAATTGGGAGTACCTGGAGGCTTTAAGCCCACCCTGAGCTCGATCTCCAGTTTTTTTGGTTCGTCATTTTTATCGGACCCATGCACTAGATCATTTGCAGGTGACAATAGCCTGAAGCCCACATGACAAAATTGTCATTCACTTTCCTTTGTCCAAAAGGAATTCCGGGGCTTTGGATCGGCAAAAGATGAATTGAATTGGTGTGGCCCTTGACGAACGAGGTAAATTGGACCTCAATGAATCCCCCGAGACTCCGGCCCGTGATGTTGGTCTGTGCGTGTGCGGTTTGCCTGATAGGCAGCGCAAGCGCGTTGGGAAGCGACGCCATTGCGTCAGCAGGTGATGCCTTGCAATATGCCTTGCCCATCACCGCAGCCGGACTGACGCTTTGGTACAAGGATGGGGCTGGCGCTCTCCAATTTGGCGAATCTGCCGCACTAACTCTCGGGGTCACCTACGGGCTGAAGTACTCAGTCAACGAGACACGCCCGAATGGCGGCACCCATTCATTCCCTTCAGGCCATGCGTCGATTTCCTTTTCGGCGGCTGAGTTCATGCGCAAGCGCTATGGTTGGGAATATGGAATACCGGCGTATGCCGCCGCCTCCTTTGTCGCTTACAGCCGCGTGGAGGCCAACGAACATTATCCGCACGATGTGATCGCTGGCGCCGCAATTGGTATCGCCAGCAGTTTTATCTTCACCAGGCCCTACAAAGGGTGGCATGTCCAGGCCGAAGCCGGTGGAGGATACTACGGGATCCGCCTTTCGCGCAGTTTCTGACGGGATTCCCTCAACATTTTAAAGATCGAGCCGATAGCCTTGTGTTAACACCAAAACGGCGCGATTCGACGCGCATCAAATAAGGCAAAACAATGAACGTGGGCAGCTTAACATCCGTTAGAAACATGGCCGAAGAGGCCGTGGAAACAGCAGCTCAAACAAAAGCAGAAGCTGCCAAGGGCGATCAGCAGGCAATCCGCAAAATGGCCAGGATGCCGGCAGCCAACAAAGCTCAGAATGCGCAACCGCCTGCCGAGGACACTCCGGGCGGATTGAACGTCAAAGCTTAGATAGCATTGACCAATTGCTCAAAGTATGTGGCGAAAGCTCCCGCGATGCCTTGCTTTCGGAAACAAGGCCCGTCGGGAGCTTCGTCACGCAGTGCCCCCGGACTAATCCTTTTCTGCCTTGCTCTTCCAATTCGGACTTTCCAAAACAGTTCCATTGGCGCTGACACTGATTTCCCCTGTCATTTTGTCCTTCGACAAGGCCGCCTCGTAAGCGACGACCGGCTGAGACAGTTTGGTGACGGTCACAGCGCCTGAGGTTTTGTCCTTTTCGGCTTTTGCATACTTGCGGCTGATTTCAAAACCGACTTGCAAACCCCCGGCTGCTTCCTGCATTCTCTGACATGGCAGCAATCAAAGAGTCTGAACGCATCGATTCCACCTTTTACAGGAAGGCAGACGCTTTTTTCCCCGCTTATAACGGCATCGGCCTGACGTTCGATGACGTGACCCTGGCGACTGTGTATTCCGAAATCCTGCCCAGGGACACCCAACTGGAAACGGAACTGGCGGAAGGATTGCGTCTGAACATCCCGATCATTTCGTCGGACATGGACACGGTGACCGAGTCGCGAATGGCGATCGCGATGGCGCTGAATGGCGGGCTGGGCCTCATCCACTACAACATGCCTGAGCGGCAGCAGCTCTCCGAAGTCAGCCGCGTGAAAAACCACGTGCATGGGCTCATCCAGGACCCGATCAAAGTTTCTCCCGAACTGTGCATCGGGGATGTATTGAAAATGATGGAGGAACGGAAGTTCCTGTTCAGCACTTTTCCCGTTGTCGATGCCAGCGGGAAATTCATCGGGCTGCTGTCAAGTCACGTGGTCAAGCCGCGATACGCCAAACGCCGGATTGCCGAAGCGCTAACGCCCCGCGCCCAGGTGCAGACCATCCATGAAAAGGAGCTGGGCAAGGATCCCATCGCGCGGGCGGACAAGTTCTTCAATGAACATCCTGGCATTCACAAACTTTTGGTCGTGGATGACAAGGATCATTTGCGGGGGCTTTTCACGATGAGCGATATCGAGCGGATCACGCAGGAACGCAACGCGCAGTTCAAGCCGGCGCGGGATGCGCGGTTCCGGCTGATTTGCGGCGCCGCCGTTTCGGCCACGCGCAATGCCTTTGGAGAGCTGGACAGGGACCGCATCCTCGCCCATGTCGGCAGTCTGCTGGAGCGCGGTGTGGACACGATTGCTGTTTCGACGGCGCATGGCCACAGCAAAGGGGTGGGGGATACGGTGCGGATGTTGCGGGACGCCTTTCCGAAGCTGCCGATTATTGCCGGGAATGTGACGAGTGCCGAAGGGGCGGAATTCCTGTCCAGCAGCGGCGCCAACTCCGTTAAGGTCGGCCAGGGCCCGGGGTCCATTTGCACAACACGCCTTGTGGCCGGGGTTGGAATTCCGCAATTGACCGCCCTCTATGTTTGTTCAAAGGGCATGGCGGGCAAACAATGCACGCTTTTGGCCGATGGCGGCATCAACAAGTCCGGCGACATCGTCAAGGCATTGACGTTCGCCGACGCGGTGATTTGCGGGGGACTGCTGGCCGGCTGCACCGAAGCGCCCGGGGAAGTAATCGAGATTGGTGGCAAACTCTACAAGCAATACCGCGGCATGGGCAGTTTGGCTGCGATGAAAGTCGGTTCGGCTGCCCGCTACGGCCACATCAGCACTGGCATCCAAAAGGTCGCCCCCGAAGGCGTGGAAGCTCTGAAAGAAGTGGCCGGTTCGCTCGACAGAGTCCTGGCGCATCTGATCGGCGGTATCCAGTCGGGCATGGGTTATCTCGGCGCCGCCAACCTGGCGCAGCTCAGGAAACAAGCCCGCTATATTCGTGTCAGCCCGGCCGGCCAGCGCGAAGCCGCGCCGCATGACGTCGTGGAACTCAAGACCGGAGGGTAAACAACCCGCTGGGTGGGACGGGCGTTTTGTAGCGCCGTAGGCGCGGCATCTTTGTAGAAATATCCCACGCCTACGGCGTTAAACGCCGCTGGCGGTCTCAAAACTGGATCGGCTCGTTCATCTGCCCGCATTGCGAACAGCGTGAGCGGTCCACGTCCGGATCGTCCGTGTACACATACCCGCATCGTGCGCATCGAAAGATCCGGTCGCTGCTTTCTGTGGATTTGAACCGCCGCTGGCGGAACTCGGTGTATACGGCGACAGCCGCCAGGCTGCCGAGCAGGAGCAGGACGTAAGAGAGGAGCAGTCGTACGAGGGGCATTTTAGGGAACTGCCGGGGGTGGGTTGGCGTTTGTTCCGGGAATCGTCTGCCATTCAAAAACCATGGCGCCGACACACCAGCCTGCGGACCAGGGTTGGGACTTGGATGCGGCGGGGCTGCCGCGGGAGGGTTCAAACCGGGCGGATTTGGCGAGCTCGAGCGCGCGCTGGTCGGCGTCTGCCCTGCCCGAGCCCGGTCTCAAGAGCACGGCGGAAACCGGGTTGCCCTGATCGTCCACGAGAAGCTGCACGATGCTGTTGGTGAGCAGGTCAGCGTTTGTCCAGGATGGCAGCGGAACAGGTTCGAGCAACGCCCGCTTTGCCAGTTCCCCCCTGATTTTCAGCCTGGACCCAATCGGGGGCGGTGCTATGGAGACGGAAGCCGGGACGGTCACGAGCGGCTTGGGGATGACGATGGCAGGGAACGATCCCGGCGCATTGGAATCCGAAAGACTTTTGAACCAGGCTCCCCAGTTCTGGGAGTCCGCCGTCAGGAGACGGGGAGGTTCCGACCATTCTGCGGTTGGCAGCGGCACATTCGGAGCTTTCAACCAGGCCTTGCCTGAAAACCCGTGGCGATTTGGCAGCGCGAAAAGAGTTGGATCCTGGACAGCCATGAGCTCCGCCATTTGGCTGTTCGCAAAGCGAAACGTCGGCGCGGTTTCGGCGCGCCTGGGAACGATTGTCGAAGAAGGCTCCAATCGAAATACCAGCAGGATCTGCAGGCCGAATGCCATCAGAATGACCGTCCACCAGCGTCGGGTCGTCCATCCCCCGGGTTCAATCGATGTTGCGCTCATGGGCGCGGCAATGTGGCCACCAGGAGTTCGCGGATCCCCGCATTTCGCGCCAGCGATCGCAAGGCGACGAGGCTCTCCAGTGTGACTTCCTTGTCGGCTTGCACCAGCAGCGTCAGAGGGGTGCTTGAGTGTGAGGCTGCCTGGCGCAAACGGGCCTCCAGCTCCGGCCTGGCGACGATCCGGTTCTCAAAATAAAGCTGGCCGCTGTGATCCACCGCCACGGCCACCGTCGGCTGGTCCGTCCCGGGCATATCCTCGGCGATTGGCAGTTCGATGCGCAGCCCGGGCGTGTAGAGGAGCGATCCGAGGACCAAAAAAATCAGCAGCAGAAAAAACACCGATGCGAACGGCGCGGCGTCGAGCTGGCCTCTGAAAATTCGGGCATTGCGGGGAAACTTCATGGCTCTTTAAGCGCCGGGATGTTCGGCGACAATATTGACGATCTCAGTGGCGGCGCGTTCCATGTCCAGCACGATGGAGTTGACGCGGCTGACGAGGTAATTGTATCCGGCGTGAGCAGGGATGGCCACGGCGAGGCCAGCGGCGCAGCAGACCATTGCCTGCATGACACCTTTGGACAGCATGCCGGCATGGGCGTACAGGCCGGCGGCCTGCATGTCCCGAAAGATCTGGATGAATCCCAGCACGGTGCCAAAGAGCCCGAGGAGCGGCGCCAATTGGGCGATCGTGGCGAGCAAGGCGAGCTTCTCCTCCAGTCGCGGGACCTCGACCAGGCCCGCCTCTTCAATCGCTTCGCGCATCCGTTCCCGGCCGTGGTCGCGATTCAGGATGGCGGTCTTGACCAGCCTGGCGACAGGGCCCGGCGTGGCATCGCAGATCGAGATCGCCTCAACCACGTTGTCCCGCCGCAGCACGTTGCGCACGCCGTTGAGGAATTCGATCGAGTTGATCTGGGCGCGATGGTAGTGGAGGTAGCGTTGGATAAAGACAACGATTCCCACGGTGCCTGTGAAGAGGATCACCCATACCACGTACCTGCCCTCGGCAAACAAACTCGGCAATGTAAACATGATCTCCTTATACGTTTTTAGGCTCTCAGTTCAAAGGGTAAAGTTGGGCTGCTCGCGTTTGGGCTTGCATCCACCGGCGCATGCCCGGATCTTCTCGTCATGGATAATGCCGACCAATTTCGCGAGCTGTTCCGCATGCAAAAAGCCCTGAACGAACGCATCGGCGTTCACACCCAGGACATGAGCGAACAGGAAAAAACCCGCTGGGTCCTGAACTATTGCCGCGCGATGTCGCAGGAAATTGCCGAGCTGACCGACAGCGTGCCCTGGAAATGGTGGGCCAAGTACCAAAAGTTTGACGATCAAAATGCCCGCGTCGAAGTCGTCGACCTGTTTCATTTCCTGATCAGCCTGGCCCAGGTGTTGGGGATGAGCGCCGACGATGTCTTCAACGCCTATTGCAAGAAGAATGAAGTCAATTTCAAGCGTCAGGCAACCGGTTACACGGTCAAGGATGAAGCGGACTCCAAACATATCTAAGGCGGTTGCAAAAATGCGCCGCGGCGGGGCCGTGCCGCCCCGGTGGCGCAAAGAGGTAAAATCCGTGCTGATCGCCGAAGACGAGATTGCCCGGCGCGTGCGGCAGATTTCTTCTGCGATCCAATGCGATTTCGAGGGACGCGAACTCCTGATCGTGTCCGTGTTAAACGGGGCCGTTCTATTCCTGGCCGACCTGGTCCGGCATCTGACCCTGCCATTGCGGCTGGATTTTATGGGCGTGTCCAGTTATGGGCCCGGGGCGGCCCGGGGCGAAATCGTGTTCACCAAGGAACTCCGGCTCAACGCGCGCGGGCGCGATGTGCTGCTGGTGGATGACATCCTCGACACCGGCAAAACGATGTCGCGTGTTCTCTCCAAACTCCAGGCCCTCGAACCCCGCAGCCTGCGCACATGCGTGCTGTTGAACAAAGCGGCCCGCCGCCTGGAGAATATCCACGCCGATTACGTCGGCTTCGAAATTCCCGATTGTTTCGTGGTTGGCTACGGGCTGGACTTTGCGGAGCGGTATCGAAATTTGCCTTTTATCGGC
>DASRKU010000037.1:0-3639 GCA_035648815.1 Verrucomicrobiia bacterium
GTTTGATACGGGGGGCGAAGGGGTGGATTGGCAGGTGGAGAAGCGGAAGATTCTCGCGGCCGCCACTCAACTGGAGCGGGAGAGATGAGTTTTTCGGATTTACCCGCGTTGAACGCGGCGTTGAACGCCTTGAGCGCGGGATTTCTCGGCCTGGGTCTTTATTTCATCCGGCGCCAGAGGCAGATCGCTCATCGCAATTGCATGATCGGCGCGGTGTGCACCTCGGTTGTTTTCCTGGCCAGTTACATCACTTACCACGGTTACCGGGCCTGGCATTTGCACCTGGGGCCGACTGTTTTCAGGGATCCGCCGTGGTTTCGGCCGATTTACCTGACGATACTCCTGACGCACACAACGCTTGCCGTGGTAATCCTGCCCCTGGTTGTGGTGACACTGGTTCGGGCCATGCGAAAGCAGTTTGAATCGCACCGCCGATTGGCGCGGTGGACCTGGCCGCTGTGGATGTATGTTTCGGTGACTGGAGTTCTTGTTTATTTGCTGCTCTACCAGATATTTCCGCAGCGATGAGGGCATTGTGGCCGCGTCTCGTCAGAGCGCGGCTAATTTCCCTGCAATTATTTCAAACCGAAAACAGCCGCGCTCTGACGAGACGCGGCCACAACCTCTTACCTCAGGCCTGGCAGCAGCACCGTGAACGTGGTGCCTTTGCCGGGCTGGCTGCTGACGCGAATGACGCCTTTGTGCTCCTCGATAATGCCGCGAGTGACGGCCAATCCGAGGCCGGTCCCGGAATGTTTGGTTGTAAAGAACGGTTCGAAAATCTTTGTGAGGTTTTCGGAGGCAATCCCCGGGCCGGTGTCGGCAATCTCAATTCGCAGAAGTTCGGGAACGCGGGCCGATTCGGACAGCGGCACCAGGTCCTCTTCGGCGACAATATCGGTGGTGACAGTGACGGCTCCAGCAGGGCCCATGGCTTCCACGGCGTTCAGCAGCAGGTTCACAAATGCCTGCTCCAACTGGTGGTCGTCACCGCTGGACGCATCGGAGGCGGCTCGGAATTGCCGGTTAAAACGGATGTTCTTTCCCTCGGTCCGGTGCTGGACCAGATTCAGAGCGTGGTCGAGCAATTCATGCACTTTCACCGGGGCGAACACGGGTTTGGCCGGCGCGGCAAAGCGGAGTATGCGGCTCACGATGGAGTCGACCCGATCGATTTCATGACGGGCGGTGGCGGCCAGGTCGGCTTCGGGATTTTTCTCGAGGATCAAGCCGACGAAGGTCTTGATCGGCACGAGCGCGTTTTTGATTTCGTGTGCCATGCCTGCGGAGAAGGTGCCGATGCTTGCGAGCCGTTCCAGGCGTTGGAGGTGGAGTTCGAGTTTTCTTGTCGAGGAAATGTCCCGCAGCAGCACCAGAACCTTGTCACCGCCGGCAGGATCGGAACAGGGGATGGCGGTGACGGAGAGTGTGCGGCCGGTCGCGCCGCCGGGAATGAAAATGTGGCGATCTGTGATCGGCTGCCGGCTCTTTTGGACTTCGTGAACAACGGCCAGGATGGGAGCGGGCAATTTTTTGGCGGAGGGGGATGCCTGTGAACCCGGCTCCAGGAAATTTTGGGGCAAGGGTGTGAGCGCCGCGACGGCGCCATTTGCATCGACGATGAGCACACCACAAGACGAGCACTCCTGCAGCAGGTCGGTTACAGTGATCCCTTCATACCCCGCTTCCGCGTTGCTGGGGTTCATCGCCATGAGTTGAACGCTTCCGACTCAGTTGATTAGCCGTTGAGAGAACACGTCGAAACGCCACTCAGACCTCAAGGGCTTTGTAACAGGATCAACGCAGCGGAGTGTAGCCCCTTTCCGGGGTGACGCAAGCTTTTGTAGTCGCGGACAACAAAATATGAGGGCCAGGTCCACAGGAAAGGGAAGCGCAACAGGCAGCGACTTTTGCCTGTTTTGGATTGTAGTGAGCATGACATCTGCTAGGGTCGAACCACGACGGAATGAAAATTGAGCCTGGGCAAACTGTACTTCTCACGGGGGCTTCTGGCGGATTGGGTGTTCATATGGCACGCGCCTTTTTTGCGCGCGGCACGACACTGGCATTGGTCGCGCACCCCGGAGCCGGTCTGGAGAATCTCCGGAACGAGGTGGACAAATCCGGCGTTCGAACGCTGGTCATGATTTCAGATCTGCGGGACCCAGAGCAGCGTCGTCGACTGGTCCAGGACGTCATGAGAGAATTGGGGCCCATCGACATTCTCGTCAACAACGCCGGCGTTGAATTCACGGGCGCCTATCACGAGCTCAGCGAGGAATCCATCGGGGAAGTGCTTGCCGTCAACCTGGAGGCTCCGATGATGCTCACTCGGCTGATCCTTCCCGAGATGGTCCGGCGGCAGCGGGGCCATATTGTGAATGTCTCATCCCTTGCGGGGAAATCAGGGCCGGCATTCCAGGAGGCTTACGCCGCCACAAAGGCGGGCCTGATCGCCTTCACCTCGTCGGTGCGCGCGACGTATCGAAACACCGGCGTGAGCGCATCGGTGGTGGTGCCGGGTTTCGTGGAAGCGGGCATCTACGCGGAGCTCAAGCAGAAGTCCGGTTGCTCCGCCCCGAAAACCCTGGGGACATCCGCCCCGCAAAGCGTCGCGCGCGCTATGTTGCACGCCATTGAACACGATCTTCCTGAAATCATCATTAATCCCATCCCCGTTCGTCCATTGCTGGCGTTCACGGCATTATTTCCCCGCGTGGGCGAGTGGATTGCCGGTAAAACGGGCGCAAACGATTTCTTTCGGGATGTCGTTCGATCGCAGAACCGGCCCGGGTAAGCCCTGGAAACTCCGCTCCCTGCGCAGCGCGGCAAGGTAGTTGCTTGGTAGACCGTGTTCGGAACTCTTAATCCGTTGCAGCCCGTTCGTGTGAAGATGCTTGGCGTAAAAATTGTTCGCAGATCAATGTTATGATAACGAATACGGATAATTTATCGAAGTTCTTAGCGGCAATCCTTTTGGGTTGCTTGCCCTTCACCAGTCCAGCGACAGGATTTCGGCTCCCTGACCAGGATGCCTTTGCCACAGCGCGAGGGGAAGCCTTTGTGGCGACGGCTGACAATCCATCCGCGATTTTCTACAACCCTGCAGGTATTGCCCAACTGGAAGGCAATAACTTCCGTGCCGGGCTGTATGGCATTTCCCTGGAACCCAATTATACTCGCCCGTCGGGCGGGATGAGTTTCGATAATCAGGACAAGCTTCAGGCTGTTCCGCAGATGTTCTACACTTACAGTGAGGAGTCGCTTCCGGTCACTTTTGGCATCGGTCTTTATTCGCCTTACGGCTTGAGCGTTGATTGGCCGCAAGACACTGGTTTTCGAACTGTCGCCACGAAAGCCGCCCTCACTTACATGACCGTCAACCCTGTGATTGCGCTGAAATTGTCGCCTACCTTTTCGATTGGGGGAGGGATTACGGTGAACTATGCCAATATTGACCTGGAGCAGGGTTTGGTTTGGCCGGTCCAGCCATTCGATGGATTTCGTTTCAGAGGGGAAGGTTGGGGTGTTGGGTATAACCTGGGAGCCTTATGGCAGGCGCACGAGAAACTCTCGTTTGGAGCTTCTTTTCGCAGCTCCACCTCGATTGATCTGCGCGGTCACACGGACGCTCACAAC
>DASRKU010000038.1:0-7189 GCA_035648815.1 Verrucomicrobiia bacterium
ATCAGGAGACCCTGGGATTTGAAATTTGAAATTTCAGATTTCAAAGGAAGGTCCGAATCGGCTTTACAAGCACGCGCCATTGCCCGCCAAATGGGTTCGATGCCTTCTGATGCCGAGACACTTCAGAGCACGATCCCCGGCCGACCCAGGGTTGACCGCCTGGGGGAAGGCAAAGTTTTCATTATCGCGGGTCGATGCGGGCGGCTGGCGAATCGAATGGTGCTTTTTGCCAACTTCGCGGCCTTCGTGGAAGAGCACGGTTACCGTCTGGTGAATCCCACGTTTCAATCCTACGCGGATCTTTTTGAGACTACACGCAGAGACATTTATTGCCGGTACCCCGTCGCAGATCGCAGGAGCTTGGTGGACATGGTTCCGGGAGCTGCGCCGTTGATTCGAAAAGCGCGCCTTTTTGCCCACGCGGCGCGGCTGGCGGGAAAATTAAACGAGCGCGTGCCTGTTTTCGGCTCCCGAACCCGGACCGTCCGGGAAGGCTGGGTGACTCATACCTCGCTCGAAGATCCGGAGGTGCAGGCGCGGTTCGAGGGTGCCAACCGCATTTTCGTGTTCGGCTGGGCTTATCGCGCCCCGGCTTGCATGCGGCGGCATGCCGGGAAAATCCGCGCGTACTTCAAACCCATCGACAAGCACAACCAGGCGGGTGGCCGCGTCGTGGAACACCTCCGCAGGCGCGCCGGCCTTGTCGTCGGAGTCCATGTGCGACACGGGGATTACCGCGTATGGCGGAAGGGCCGATACTTCTTTTCGGTCGAGCGCTACGTTCTGTGGATGCGCGAAATGGAGCGCCAGTTTCCCGGTCGCAAGGTGTCGTTTCTGATCTGCAGCGACGAAGCGCGCAATCCGCAGGAATTTGACGGAATGGATGTTGGATTTGGAACCGGTGTGCCGGTGGAAGACATCGTCGCCTTGGCGAGTTGTGATTACATTTTCGGGCCTGTGAGCAGTTTTACGCAATGGGCGTCCTTCTACGGGAACAAGCCGCTGTGGCACGTGCGCGACCTCAATGAGGGCATCGATCCGCAGAAATTTTGCGTGTCATTCCTCGAAGAAATCCCGCAATAGAAAGGGCAACCTGCACGTGGGAAGACGAGCAGGCTCGGTGTTGGAGGAGCGCGGCTGTGTTTGGAGGAGCGCAGCGACGAGAAACCAGCCGCAGCAGGCTCGACCCATTCAGTGCGCGCGCAGGCGTTCGGACGTGCTGCGGCTGGTCTTCGACACAGCCGCGCTCCGCGCAAAGGAGTGCGTCCCTCACCCACTTTTAATCACGCGTCCGGCACCCCGGCCGGCATTTTTAACTTGTGAGCGATCCCGCTTGGTTTCAACTTTGACCGGATGAATCAACCGCGGCTGCCGGTGGTGAATGACATATTGCGACGTCACGCGGAATGGACTTCGCGCTGGCATGACGGGCCGACCGAGCCTTGTGGGGAGCTTCCCTGGACGGCAATTGAGCGGAATCACCGGATGAACTTCGATCTGTGGCATGAGGAAGATATCGCTCGCCGCGATGACCTTGGCTTTGAACGCGTCCGCGAGGCGAAACGGGCCATCGACCGATTTAACCAGGCGCGAAACGATGCCATTGAGAGCATGGACGCGTGGTTCGCCGGGCAATTGCCGCCCGCTTCGGCGTCGGCTCCGCTGCATTCGGAAACGCCCGGAATGATCCTCGACCGGCTCTCGATCCTTTCGCTGAAAATCCATCACATGCGGATTGAAGCGAACCGGGAGTCTGCGGCCGGGGAACAGCGGCGTCTTTGCGGCGAAAAATGCCGGATCCTGGAGGAGCAGTTGGATGATCTCAAAACCTGTTTGGACCTCCTGCTGCAGGAACTGCAGATGGGCAGGCGCCGATTTAAGCAGTACCGGCAGTTCAAAATGTACAATGACCTGGCGTTGAATCCGCAGCTCTACAAGCGCTAAGCCGGGCTCCGGGGGACAACAAAACTCTCGCCATCGGCTCAGGACGGGCAATAATTCGAGTCGGCAAATGATTAAGTTCCTGCGCAAGCTCTGGCCGTTCGTGCACCCTTACCGGGCTCGCTTCTTCCTGGGATTGGCTTGCGGAATTATTTACGCCATAACGAGCGGCGCCATCGTGGCCGTGATCAAGCCCGTCATCGATCTCGTGTTCAGCGGCTCCACCAATTTCCACGATCGGCTGATCAAGGCCCCGGCCATTATCCGGCCCTTCGCCCAATGGATCATGTCGATGGTGCCCGACGTGAGCGCCCCGTCCACCATCGGCGGCTGGGTAGCCGTCATCAGCATCATTCCCGCGGTCATGCTGGTGCGCGTGGTGACGGCCTACATAAGCATTTATCTCGTGAACTGGTCCGCCGCCCACGCCGTCGCTGATATCCGGACCACGTTGTTCGAGCATCTGCAGAACTTGTCGCTGGGATTCTTCAGCCGGGCCAAAACCGGTGACTTAATCTCCCGTATCAGCAACGACACCCAGATTCTTTATGGAATCATCGGCAGTTCCTTCGCCACGATGGTGAAGGATCCGGTCACGATTATTGTAATCCTGGGCTACCAACTGGTCGTCCAGCCACGGTTGACCCTGGTCTCGTTCGTGGTGCTGCCCCTGTGCCTGGTCCCGATCATCGTTTACGGTCGAAAGGTGCGAAAGTCGGCCCGCGAGATGCAGGGGCACATTTCGAACCTGACGGGGCTGATGCATGAGTCCTTCACCGGCAACCGGATCATCAAGGCTTACAACCTGGAACAAACCGTGGTCGGGCAGTTCAGGGCAACCACCCGACTCTACATCGGCCAGGCCATGCGGATTATCCGATCCAACGAAATTCCCAGTCAATCGATGGAATTCCTGGCGGCCTTGGGCGTGGGCCTGGTTTTCCTGTATGTCATCCATTTGCCGAAAGACAGCCGGCCGACGCAGGGGGACCTGTTCGCTTTCATCGCCGCGATTTTCATGATTTACGGGCCGATTAAGAACCTGACGCGGCTTCACAATCAATTGCACCAGGCCGCCTCAGCCAGCCAGCGCATCTTTGAATTGCTGCAGACCCAGAGCACAATCCTGGACCCGGCCAGGCCTGTTCCTCTCAAAGCCGACAATGCCGACATTAGCTTTGAGGAGATCGACTTTGATTACGGCGAAAAGCCGGTTCTCCGAGGCATTAATATCCATGTCAAGGCCGGCCAGATTCTGGCCCTGGTCGGCAGCAGCGGCTCCGGCAAGACCACCATCACCAACCTGCTGTTGCGATTTTACGATCCGCAAAAGGGCTCGGTTCGGATCGGCGATTTGGACGTGCGCCAGGTCGCCTTGAAAGACCTGCGCAGCCAGATCGCCTTGGTGGCGCAGGAGACGATTCTATTCCACGACACGATCCGCCGGAACATTGCTGTTGGCCGGCCCGGAGCGACGGATGGCGAAATTGAAGCCGCCGCCACCTACGCCAACGCGCATGACTTCATCATGCAAAAGCCGCAAGGCTACGACACAATCGTCGGCGAAAAAGGCATCGCCTTGTCCGGCGGGCAGCGTCAGCGCCTGGCCATTGCGCGCGCCGTGCTGAAGAACGCGCCCATCCTTGTCCTGGACGAGGCCACCAACGCGCTGGATGCGGAATCCGAGCGCGCAGTGCAGGCGGGGCTCGAGAAACTCATGCAGGGCCGCACCACCATCTGTATCGCCCATCGCTTATCTACGATCCAGCGCGCGGATATCATTGCGGTGCTTCACGAGGGACGCGTTGTGGAAATGGGCACCCACCAGGAATTGAACGGGAGAGGCGGGACGTACCGCCGGCTTTACGAGCTTCAATTTCAATCCTAGCCGTCGCGTCAAATGGGCCGGCCGCTGAAAATTCTCGCGATTCAATTCAAATACTTGGGGGACGCGGTATTGATGCTTCCGGCCTTGCGCGCCATTCGCGAACATCACCCCGATTGCCTTCTTCACGCGCTGGTTCCGGCCGAGGCCGAGCCGCTGCTCGAACATTTGCCCTGGTTGACGCGCTTATGGTCCATGCCCCGGGTCCGGGGCAGTCCCGGACTGCGACAAAGCTGGCCGGTCATCCGCGCCTTGCGGGCCGAGCGATTTGATCGCTGTGTGGATTTCGGGAGCAATGATCGGGGAGCCATTCTCGGATTTCTGAGCGGGGCGCGCGAGCGGCTGGGTCTGGACGATTCCCGCAAGTGGCTGGGCAGGCGGCTATGTTATACGCGCCGCGTTTCGCCCGCCCCTCCCGGTCAGCACGAAACCCTGAGGCTGGCGCATATCCTGTCGGCCTGGGAAATCCCTCCACCTCGATCTTCGACAAGTGAGATCCATACTTCGAAAGACCAGGACCTTCGAGCCGCGGCGATTTTGCCTCTCGGAAAAATCATCTGTCATGTGGCCTCAAGCCAGCCCAAGAAGGAATGGCCGGTCCAATCCTGGGCCAGGCTCTATTCAGAAGCCACCGCTGCGGGGTTGGAACTGGTTTTCAGCAGCGGTGTGCGGAAGCGGGAGAGAGAAATCCTGCAAGACCTCCAACGCCTGGTTCCTGCGGCGCCGATTCTGAATGCCATCCCCGATCTGCGGCTGTTTCTGGGAGTGCTTAAGCGAGCGCGGGCGTTTGTGTCGGGGGACACGGGTCCTCTGCATTTTGCCGCCGGCCTGGGCGTGCCCACGGTCGCTCTGTTTGGCCCCACATCGGCGGCGCTCTGGCGGCCCCTGGGCGAATGTCATCGCGCGCTCTCCGGGGCGCCTTGCGGATGCGATGGCAATTCGGCCGTCTGCCAAAGCGCCGTTCATTGCCTGAGCCGGATTTCGGCCGCAGAAGTCCTGGATTGTTTAAGACAAATTCGCCTCGGTGAGCCTCAAGAAGATGTCGCTCCTGACGGAGCTTGAAGACATCATTTTGTCGCGATTCTACAAAGATGTCGCGCTTCCGGCGCTTCGGACTTAACGCCGTAGGCGTGGCATCTTTGTAGAAAACCGAGTCTATTTATTCCTAATGCTCAGCCCCGTAGGGGCGTCATACACCGAATCGTTTTCCCGCCTTGAATATATTTCCAGTTTTTAACGGGAGCATTTCGATTCGCGTCGGACCATTGCGCAAGGGCCGGAGGATTGGTAATGTTCAGGCTGGAACTAAGACATGCAAACATCAAAACTTCTGACCACCATCGGATTGGTGGTCGTTATTATTGGAGGTGGGCTCCTGCTGGGCTGGTGGGGGAGCCGGGAAAAAGGCCGGGCGCCAATTAGCGACCTTCAGCCCAATTCAATCCCTGCTACGGCAGGCGCTGTGGAAAGCAACGCCTTGCGCATGAGGTCAATCACGGCCGTGCAAGTCCCGATCCTGACTCCACTCACCAACGCCGCATCGGCGCAACCCGGCGGCACGAACCTTCAGGCGCACTGGGAAGAGAAATTGGACGAGATCCTCGGCTCGGAGCAGGACGATACAAACAAGGTCAAGCAACTGTTTGAAATGTTTCCACACCTGCCCGAGGAAGGCCAAACGCAGGTGGCGGAACACCTGGCAAACCTGGTGCCCGACGACAACTACTCGCCCCTGGGCCAGTTGCTGCAAAACTCGAAACTGTCGGAGTCCGTCCTGGACGTCCTCATGAGCGATTTGCTGAATCGCCCGAACGCCGTCAAACTCCCCATGCTTCTGCAACTCGCGCAAAGTTTGGACAACCCCAAAGCGGATGAATCCAAAGACCTGATGGAATTGTATCTGGACGAAGAAGACCCGGCCAAATGGCCTCAGAAAATGCAGGAGTGGCTCAAAGAGAACCCGGATTAGGGAATTTTAACCACGGATGAACACGGATAACTTCCTCTAGTCAGTGAGTCAGTGAATCAGTGAGTCAATGAATGAGAGAGGGTTGTCAGTGTTTCATTCTCTGACTCACTGACTCATTGACTCGCTGACTCAATAGGGGAAGGCAGGCTGCGTTGCGCGCAGCGGGACGCACCAGTGCGCCCCTACCGAAAAAATCCGTATCCATCCGTGGTTAACAATGCATTTCTACTGCTTGATGACGAAAAGTGCCTTGTGAACGAGCGTATTGTCTGATTAATTCTGCGTCAGAATCAGGTTTTAAAACAAATCAATGAGCAACCCGATCCCGTATTTTGATCTTCCCGCACAGTTGCGCGGCATGCGCAAGGATTTGGACGCGGCGATTGCGCGCACTCTGGACAATTGCTCGTTTTGCCTGGGGCCGGATGTGGCGCAGTTCGAGAAGGACTTCGCCCGCTTTTGCGGCGCGGAGCACTGCGTTGGATTCAACAGCGGCACTTCGGCCTTGCATGTGGCCATGCTGCTGCTGGGCGTCAAGGCCGGAGACGAAGTGGTCACGACGCCGCTGACGTTTGTCGCCACGAGCTGGGCGATTTCCTATGTGGGCGCCAGGCCTGTGTTCGTGGACGTGGAGGATGCCACGTTCAATTTGGATCCCAGGCTCATGGAAAAAGCCATCACGCGCCGCACCCGGGCGGTGATGCCGGTGCACTTGTACGGGCAGCCCTTCGACATCGACCCGGTTCTTGAAGTTTGCCGCAAGCACAACCTGCCGCTGGTGGAGGATGCCGCGCAGGCCCACGGGGCGACTTACAAAGGCAAACACATCGGCACCTTCGGCCAAATCTCGTGCTTCAGCTTTTATCCCGGAAAAAACCTGGGCGCCTGCGGTGAAGCCGGCGCGCTGGTGACGAACAATGGCGCATTCGCGGCCCGCGCCCGCTCCCTGCGCGAGCATGGATCCAGCGTCCGCTATTATCACGATGAAGTCGGGTACAATTACCGGATGGAGGGCATTCAAGGCGCGGTGCTGGGGGTGAAACTGAAGCATCTGCCGGCCTGGACGCAGAAGCGGCGGACGATTGCTCACACGTATCACGATGTCCTGGCCGATACGCCCTTGCAGTTGCCGCGCGAAGCTCCCGGAGTCGAAAGCGCCTGGCACCTGTATGTGGTGCGGCATCCGCGCCGCGACGAACTCAAGAAGCACCTCGAAGCAAACGGCATCGGCTGCGCGCTGCATTACCCGCTGCCGCTCCACCTGCAGAAGTGCTACGCCAGTTTGGGATATAAAGCGGGCGATTTTCCAGTCGCTGAAAAAGCCGCGCGCGAATGCCTCAGCCTCCCCATCTACCCCGAACTGACCGACCAGCAGGTCCAGCGCGTGGCGGATG
>DASRKU010000039.1:0-6395 GCA_035648815.1 Verrucomicrobiia bacterium
TCCCTCTCCCGTCGGACGGGAGAGGGGTAGGGTGAGGGTTCCTTTCTTCCTTCAACCCCCCGCAAAGACCGGGCGGAAGCCTGCCTCGGTGAGAATTCGGGCGACTTCCGCGCGTTTGTCGCCTTGAATCTCGATGCGGCCTTCCTTCACGGTGCCACCGGTGCCGCAGACTTTCTGCATTTGTTTGGCGAGCTTCTCCTTTTCGGGCAGCCCGATCCCAATGAAATTGGCAACCACAGTAACTGTCTTGCCGTTGCGATGCGCAGTTTGTCGAAAGATGTCCACTCGCCCGCGATTTTTGCCCGGCGCAGCGGATGCAGCGGGTGGCGGATGGCCGGGAGCCGGAGCAGCGGCCGGAGCTTCGGGACCCGCCGGCAGTCCCTCGCTGCTCAATCCCGAGAACGGATTGTGGCCGAAGTCCTCACCGCCGTCTGTGGGGATCCTGTTTTTCGGAGGCATGTGCGCGCTACTGTTTGTTCGGAGTGCCTTGGCCTGCGGCTTTGACTTTGTTCATGTGCCCAAAGCGAATCACCTGGTAATCCCGGGTATCGCGCAAATGGAAGCCGGACTTCTGGATTTCCTCCGCCACCTCCGGCATGTGCGCCACACCCCAGGGGACAATGATGGTCTCCGATTCACCGAGCCTGGCGCGAATTTCCTGCAAGACCCGCCGATTGCGTTTCCTGAGAATGTCCTCAACCAGGGCCTCCTCAAAATGCGGAGGCGGCGAATACTGCAGAATCTTCATGATCGTCTCAGGCTTCACACCCTGCCCGTGAACAAGCATCGCGACGTTCAGAAAATCAATCGTGCTCCGGGAGAACTGTTCGACATCCAAATCCGCATTCACCATTTCTCCCTGCGCCGGCTCAAACTCCTCAGCTTGCTCAGCCAGGCCAAGCGACGTCGCCATTCGATTGTAACTGACTTTGTTGGTGATCAGATTTCGCACATCGCTGACCCCTTCCATTAAGATGATGGAGTTGCTCGGGAAGGACACTGACAGCTTCCGGTAAAACGCCGCATCGCCGATGTGCGCCATCGGGATCAGTTGAATCGATTTCCCATCGTCGCGAACGTATGTTCTTGCCTGGACCGTAAACCCGGCCGGGCGCAACGCGAGGAACCCGGCGGTGAAATGATTCACGGCCAGCCCGGCGCACAGGACCAGGTAAACGGCGACAGCGGGGATTAGGACGAGGATATTGAGCAGCAGGAACACAGCGAGGTTCGCCCAGCTAAAGCGCCGGTCTCCAAGCTGTTTCTCGCCGATCCATGGCCATCGCAGATTGAATTTGCCCTTCGCCCAGCAAAGGATTCCCAGTCCGACGGCCACCTGGCCCAGGGAGATAAGCAAGCTGACCTGTTCGGCCCGGCCATAGCAGTAAATCACGCAGGGAATCATCACAAGCACGGCGAGCGGATTGAAAAGCGTGACCGGCAGAAACAGGCGCTTGGGAACCATGGGGGTCAGCGCCATCAAACCGTAAACTGCCATCGCAATGAGCAATGCGAGCAGGCTCACCACCCCTCGAAAGATCGAAAGAACGTGAACCCCAAAAAAGACGATCAACGCCTCATCCAGCACGGAAGAGATGGCATCGGCTGCAAACAGGCCAAAACACAGGTTCAACAGAATGGAAAGCACTTGTTTCATTCCATCGCCCCCAGCACATCATCCAGCGACAGCGTGGCGAAACTCGTGGCGTAGTCCGACATGGCGTAGGGAATGATCAGTTTGCGGCCATGGAGAAGGCTCCCGCAGGAATAGACCACGTTGGGCACGTAACCTTCGCGCTCATTCTCGTTGGGCGTAATCAGCGGCTCGCGCAAACGGCCGATGACTTTGGCCGGATTTTCAAGATCGAGCAGGAACGCGCCAAGTGCGTATTTCCGCATGGCCCCGACGCCGTGGCTGAGCACAAGCCATCCCGCCTCGGTTTCAATGGGCGACCCGCAATTGCCAAGCTGAATGAATTCCCATGGGAACTTCGGTTCCAGCAGCACCTGCGCTGTATTCCAAAAGTGCAGGTGGTCCGAAAACATCACGTAAATATTTTCGTGATCCTGCCGCCCAAGCATGGCATAGCGCCCATGGATGGTTCGCGGGAACAGCGCCATCCCTTTGTTCTGCACCGCCGCGCCATTCAAGGTGATGAATTTGAAATAGCGAAAATCCGGCGTCTCAATGAACTGCGGCAACGTCAGCTTGCCGTCGTAAGCGGTGTAGGTCGCGTAATACGTCTTCGTTCCATCCTCATGGGTGAACAGGACAAAGCGGGCGTCTTCGATGCCGTTGCTCTGCGATGGGGTCGTGGGAAACAACACGCGTTCGGACAAGCGCGAGTCCTCCGCGAATTGCACTTCGTAGTTGGATTGGGCGAGCATCAGGATTTTACGCGCGACGGCGCCCGGCGCCTGGTTGCGCGCGTGGAACTGGTGTGCCGCGCGGGTGACGCTCATGCGCAGTTCCTCCAGGGTAAACGAATCGCCCAGCCCCCGGAGCACTTCCGAGCTGAAATCGCCCGGCAATCCCAGTTCCTGGAGTTTGCGCTCAAAAAGCCTCTTCTCGTAAGACGCGCTGGGCACCTGCTCCGGCTCCAGGCAATAGCGCGTCGGCGCATTAATCGTCACCTGGCTCTCCGCATCGACAAACCCCGTCCGAAAGGTGATGGACGAGATGTGCCCCTCGCCCGTCGCCCGAAGGCTCAAGACAAAGCGCAATGATCCGGGCGGCAAATCGGACTGGTCCGGATGCGGCACGATGGAAGGATTGAACAACGCCGCGGATTCGAGCGCATATTCATTGCTGAAGTAGGCGCCGATCAGCAGCGCGCGTTCCTCTGAAAATGTTTGTTCCGCCGGCAGAAACGCTCGAACCTGCTCAAACCGGCGTCTGAGGAATTCCTGCACCTTGGCATGGCGCTCGCCGAATTCCGTTTGCACCTGTTTCCACAAGGCCCGGACTTCGGGTTCGGAAAGGGCATTGATGTGCGCGCAGATTCTCAGAGCGCGCCCGTCTCTCGCGAGAAGAAATGGCCGGAGCAACACCCGTGTGCGGTCGGGGTGCAGGAGAACCTGGGTGCGCTGAACAGTGGCGATTTTCAAAATAATTTGCGCCGCAGGCCGGCAGCCTGCGTCAAGTGGCTGGGTGGTTAAAGATAGTGACGGCGTTTTGCACGATCTGCAATTCGGCCAGGGAAAGCAAAAAGGCCAGCGTGGATTCCGCGCCCTGGTTCTGGTTCACGCGGTCCACATGCAACGCGTCCCGGCAGCCGCCGGTGTTCGGCGAGTATAATTCCAATCCCAGGTCGTTCCACCCCAGGAACCAGTCGAACGCGCGCTGAGCCTGCTCGTACCACCACGAATCATTTGTGGTGCGATAGGCTTCCAGGCAGGCGGACAACATCGAGTGCGCTTCGATGGGCTGTTGATCGAAGTGCGCTCGCACCCCGCCGCGCGGATAAAAACCGTTGCTGCCGATCGGCCGAAAATCTCCGTTCTCGGCAGACTGCACTTGAGCCAGCCACCGCAACGCTCCCAATCCGCGCTCCAGCACCGCCTTCTGCCCGGTCGCCCGTCCGCTCTGGATCAGGGCATGCGCCAGCTTCGCGTTGTCATAAGACAGCACATCCTCGAACCACGGCCAGTCTGCCTGCGTCGTGCGATCGAACAGCTCCATCAGCCGCGACGTGAGCGCCTCGCGGACCTGTTGGGCGAGCCGGTCTCCGCTCAGTCGCTGCAAATACTCGTGAATGCCAAGCAAAGCAAAGGCCCATGCGCGGGGGGAGGTGAATCCGGTGACTGCCGGCAACGCCTGCGCAAAAATCTGCCCGCACATGACCTGAAAGCTGCGGTAAGGCGAGTGCCCCACTCCCATGCCCAAAGCCCAAAGCGCCCGGCCATGCGAATCCTCCGAACCCATCTCATCCAGCCAGCGCCGGTCAAAACTCAGATGATTGTGAAAACGCTTTGTCTTCGGATTGAACGCGTGATGCAGGAACGCCGCGTACGTCGTGGCCAGCGTTCGCACGTCCTCAGGCTCCTCCTCCATTTCGTCCAGCAACACCGACAATATGAAAGCGCGCGCATTGTCGTCCGTGCACCAGCCTTCGGAAAAATTTGGCACTGTGAAAATCGCGTGCTGAAACAGTCCCGTCGAGTCGGTCATCCGCACCAGATGGTCCAGCTTCAGTTCCGGCAGGGCCCGCGGCTGCTCGTCCAGTGTCTTCGTCGCAAAGGATTTTCTCGACAACACCGCGCGCTGCACCCGCGCCAGCTCAAAGGAGCGCATGTACATCCGCGCCACGTTGCTCCACACCATTTCACGGCCAAGCTTGTAAGCGTTCTTGCGAATGGCAGTGCGCCGCGTTTCGTCGCGCAGCAGGCCGATGACCTCCCGCGCTATGGCCTTTGAATCACCGAATGGCACCAGCACCCCGCGATCCTCGGCAAGCAATTCCGCCGCGTGCCAGTAAGGCGTCGAGACCACCGCCTTGCCCGCGCCGAAAGCGTAGGCCAGTGTGCCCGAAGTAATCTGCGCCTCATTCAAATACGGCGTCATGTAGATGTCCGCCGCGCCGATGAATTCCTTCAGCTCTTCGATATCGACGAACCGGTTGTAGAAAATGACGTGCTTCTGGATCTTGTTCTTCTTGGCAAGCCGTTCCAGGCTGAGTCGGTATGTTTCCCCCCGTTCGCGCAACAGGTTGGGATGCGTCGCGCCCAGAATAATATAAACGGTATTCGGAAATTCGGCGACGATCTCCGGGAGGGCGTTGAGCACATGCTCGATCCCCTTGTTGGGCGACAGCAGGCCGAACGTGAGCAGCACCAGCCGCCCTTCGACCCCGAACTGGTCTTTGTAAAAATTCGGATCGACGAACGGAATGTCGGGAATCCCGTGCGGGATGACATCGATCTTCGCCGGCGGCGCCTGGTAAATCTCCTGCAGCATCTTCCGTCCGCGTTCGGCCATGACCACCAGCCGCGTCGAACGCACGATCAATTCCTGCATGACACGCCGCTGCTCCGGGTTGGGCGCGCCCAGGATGGTGTGCAGGGTTGTGACGGTGGGCATGCGCAGCTCGCGCAACATCGCCAGCACATGACTCCCATAGGGGCCTCCAAATATTCCGAACTCATGCTGCACCGACACCACGTCGGCATTGCTGATATTGAGGAAATCCGCCGCACGGAGATAGGAGGCCAGATCCTGCTCCTCAATTTCAAAACGAACATCCTTGCAGTACTCATAACCCCCGGGGATATCATTCACGGGCACCGCGAAGCTTTGGCTGTGCGGATGTTCTTGCGCGACGGCCGAGAGCAGATCCGACGTGAATGTCGCGATCCCGCACTTGCGCGGCAAATAATCGCCCAGGAACGCGATTTTTCTGATCTCGGACGGGATTTCCACTTGAACATCTTCCCTTGGTTTTCCAAAAAAGCCAAATATTAACTACTTCGCCTCTTCGGCGCTTCCACGGCGGGCACGGGGAATTCGGGCGCTCCACTTTTCCGCATCGCACGGAATCGCATTGCGTTGAATCCATATTTTCTCTCGCTATGGCCGCGCCGGGGAGCGATAGTATCCGGGAATGGAATACTTTCACTTTGCATGTGACCGGAACAAAACAAATTTGCCAGGCCTCACATTCTCCTCTCCTTCGCCGTCCGAAGCACGTGGGTTTGCGGGCAGTCAATATTAACAGAAAAGGTTTATCCCCATGAAATCCGCGAACGTCGAAAACATTGTTGTTGATGAAGCCCACGACCGCACTTACGTCGTGATGGCGAGCCGAATCCTGACAGACGGAGAGTTGTATCGCGCCATCCGCCTCGAGCTCCGCAAGCGCGGGGCGCCTCCGGCCAAGGGCGAACGGATCGTCTTTACTCCCAACAAGCCTTGAGGGCCGCCCATGCCGGGATGCGCCGCAGGGACATTTTCCGCAAGTTCTGCCCGGGTGAAATCAATTGAGTTGCGGCATTTACAGAACGCGATTCAACAAGCATGATGCCCGGGTGTCCTCCGGAGAAACTGATATGCCGGGGGCTGGTTAACCGAAAGTACCCAGTACACGTTATGGCCATCAAGAAGAAGACCTCCAAATCCAAATCCAAACCGGCAGCGAAAAAAAAGAAGACCACAAGCAAGAAAAGGTAACCGACCATTCCTGCCGTCTCTCCTGGTCAAACTCCGGAGAGACGGATTTTCCTCTTCCATCGGATGCCGCTGAAACTTCAACAAGGCCAGGTCTGGAAGCACGGCGATGAATTCATCCGCATCGTCCATCTCGAACGCCTCGCGGTAGGATACAAAACCTTCAAGAATCTCCGGACCGGCAAAGGCCAGCACCAGCGCGCCACCAAGAAGGATTTCTGCCGATTGCTCA
>DASRKU010000040.1:0-15659 GCA_035648815.1 Verrucomicrobiia bacterium
CCAGAATGTGGCGAGCCTTCTACCCGATGATATTCACTTGCTGATTTACGCCTGAAATTCCCCAAGCACTTGCTGACGCTGGCCCGCATTTCTCGGCTTTTGCACGGAAGAGGGATTCGGAGCGCGCTGGAGAAGGCGGCCGATGCGGAGGCGATTGCGGGCATTCCCAACGAGACTCACCCGGTTCCAGTTTAGACTTCAATTGCACAGTAGCAGGGTGGCTCCGGAGCATTGGCGCAGCAAGTGCCAGCGGTACAGCACCGTGCAGGAAACGACATCTCCATCCAGATTCCTGTGTGTTAACACTATTTTTACGGACGGACACCGCATTTTAACTACCGCAAATTGTGAACTGGCCGCAATTTGCTTCCATGCAAAGTGACCTCATTTTCATCGGCGTCGTCATGGTCCTTTTTATCATCGGCGGCTGGTACGCGTGCTTCTGCGAGAAGCTATAGGAGTCGTTATGGAAAATCTCATCGCCGGCGTGATTGCCGTTTTGTTGTTCATTTATTTGCTCGTGGCAATGCTGAAGCCCGAGAAATTTTAAGGAATTCCCCATGCGCACAATTGATTGGCTGCAGCTCGCAGCATTTATCGCCCTCCTGGCGCTTATCACAAAGCCGATGGGCCTTCACCTGATTCGGGTCCTTGACGCGAACGGCAAGACCTGGCTTGACCCGATTATCAAACCGCTGGAGCGGCTGACGTACCGGCTGATGGGCGTGAAACCGGAACAGGAACAGGACTGGAAGCGGTACACGTTTGCCATGCTGCTCTTCAGCCTGGTCGGTTGCCTCTTCACGTATGGCATTTTGCGGCTGCAACATCTGCTGCCGCTGAACCCGCAAGGCTTTGGTCCCGTCAGCCCCGATCTTGCGTTCAATACTGCCATGAGTTTCACCACCAACACCAACTGGCAGAGCTACGGTGGCGAGTCCACCATGTCCTACCTCTCCCAGATGGTGGCGCTTGTCATCCACAATTTCACCTCGGCGGCGACCGGCATCGCCCTGGCAGCGGCCCTGGTGCGGGGCATCGCCAGGCACTCGGCCGAAACGATCGGAAGTTTCTGGGTGGATCTCGTCCGCATCACCTATTACCTGTTGCTGCCCATCTGTCTCGTGCTCGCGGTTTTCCTGGTGTCCCAAGGCATGATCCAGAACTTCAAGCCTTACACGAAAGCGAAGCTGACGGAATCCTACACCATCCAGGTGGCAAAAACGGATGAGAAAGGCCAGACCGTGACAACCAATGTCCCCGTCATGGTTCAAGTGCCGAAATTGGATTCCGCCGGCAAACCAGTAATGTTGAATGGCGTGGCGGTGATGACGGATGCCCCAAAACTCGATGACAAGGGGCAACCGGTTTTGACCAATACGCCGGTTATGGTCGATCAGAAGGTGGACGAGCAAACGATCGCGCAGGGCCCTGTCGCTTCACAGGTCGCAATCAAAATGCTCGGGACAAACGGCGGCGGTTTCTTCAACGCAAACGCCGCGCACCCCTTCGAGAACCCGACGCCGCTCTCCAATCTCATCCAGATGCTATCGATTTTCGCAATCGGCAGCGGGTTGACCTATTACCTGGGCCGCATGACGAAGAACCAGGCGCACGGATGGTCGGTCTGGTCGGCGATGATGCTGCTCTTTCTCGGAGGTGTGTTGCTTTGCTGGTGGGCTGAATCCCGGGGAAATCCAATTCATCAGCAACTCGGAGTGGCCGTGGCGGACGGGAACATGGAGGGGAAAGAGGTGCGCTTTGGCCTCTTCAATTCCGCATTATTCGCCACGGTCACCACCGATGCGTCCTGCGGCGCCGTCAATTCCATGCACGATTCGTTCACGGCGCTGGGCGGCTTCGTTCCGTTGTTCAACATGCAGCTTGGCGAAATCATCGTCGGCGGAGTGGGCGCAGGCCTCTACGGGATGCTGGTCTTCGTCATCCTCGCTGTCTTCATCGCTGGTCTGATGGTTGGACGCACCCCGGAATATCTCGGCAAAAAGATTCAGTCTTATGAAGTCAAAATGGCAATGCTTGCGCTGCTGGTCCTGGCGCTTTCGATCCTGGGATTCGCTGCGTGGGCGTCGGTCAGTGCGTGGGGTTTGGCGGGACTTAATAACTCGGGTCCGCACGGGCTCAGCGAGATTCTTTACGCGTTCAGTTCCGCCAATGGAAACAACGGCAGCGCTTTTGCAGGCCTGTCTGCCAATACCCCGTGGTACAACACAACTCTGGGAATCGCGATGTTCGTCGGGCGCTTCCTGATGATCGTGCCCATCATGGCAATGGCAGGTTCTCTGGCTCGCAAGAAGATTGTTCCCATGAGCTTGGGGACCTTCCCGGTATCAGGTTTCACATTCGTCATCCTGTTGATCGGCACTGTTCTGCTGGTCGGCGCGCTCAATTTCCTGCCTTGCCTCACCCTGGGGCCGATCGTGGAACACTTCCAGACGCTCTTGGGGAAACTCTATTAGCAACCGCACTTTCATTATTTGTTCGATTGGAAAAATGCAAAATGCCCTCACCCATTACCGAACCCTCACCCGCCCTTCGGGCACCCTCTCCCATCCGATGGGAGAGGGATGGGGTGAGGGTCCCCGACTTGTCCGCCGTAGCTTTAGCGACGGCGGAAGGACGGGTGAGGGCATGACATCGCAAGCATAAACATTCTATATGGCACAAAAACCTCCTTCACTGTTCGATTCGAAAATCGCCGGGCCGGCGATCGTCGACGCGTTTAAGAAGCTGAACCCGCGGCTGATGATCAAGAATCCCGTGATGTTCGTAACCATGGTTGGGGCAGTGTTGACGACGATCGGGATTTTCACCGCCCAATCCGGATTGCACGGATTCGTGGCTCAGTTGGCGCTTTGGCTCTGGTTTACGGTCCTGTTCGCCAACTTTGCGGAAGCCATGGCAGAAGGCCGCGGCAAAGCCCAGGCGCTGGCTCTTCGAAAAACCAGGGTTCAAACAAGGACCCGGCGCGTCAGCAAAAACGGCCAAATCGAGGAAGTTACCGCGACGGAATTGCGGAAAGGCGACATTGTCATTGTGCGCGCAAGCGAGATTATTCCAGCCGACGGCGATGTTATTGAAGGGGCGGCGACGGTTGACGAATCCGCCATTACCGGCGAGTCCGCTCCCGTGATTCGCGAGAGCGGGGGCGACCGTAGCGCGGTCACTGGCGGGACCCGCGTGCTTTCGGACGAGATCAAAATTCATATCTCAGTGAATCCAGGCGAGGGTTTTCTGGACCGGATGATCGCACTGGTGGAGGGAGCGCAGCGGCAGAAAACTCCCAACGAGATAGCGCTGACCATTCTGCTGGCGGCCCTCACCGTCATCTTCCTGTTGGTTTGCGTGACGCTGAAGCCGTTCGGGATTTATTCGTCGGCGGAATTCTCAATTCCTGTGCTCATCGCGCTGCTGGTCTGTTTGATTCCAACCACGATTGGAGGGTTGTTGAGCGCCATTGGGATTGCCGGCATGGACCGCCTGCTGCAGCACAACGTTCTGGCAATGAGCGGCCGGGCGGTTGAGGCCTCGGGGGATGTCGACGTGCTGCTACTGGATAAAACCGGGACGATCACGCTGGGAAACCGCGAAGCCACTGAGTTCATCCCGGCTCCAGGCGTGACCGAAAGGGAACTTGCCGATGCGGCGCAGCTTTCATCATTGGCGGATGAAACGCCGGAGGGGCGCAGCGTCGTCGTGCTGGCGAAGAAATTCGGCATTCGCGAGCGGCAGATCCACGAAATGCCTGGCGCGCGCTTCATTAATTTCACAGCACAAACACGCATGAGCGGGGTGGATGTGGACGGGGTGCAATACAGGAAAGGCGCGACAGACGCCATCCGAGCGTTCGCGAATGGGACGGAGCTTTCAGCCGCGACCGAACACACCATCGAGAGAATTTCACGTTCCGGGGGCACGCCGCTCGTCGTCGCAACGCGCGAGAAAGTGCTCGGTGTGATTCATCTGAAAGACGTCGTCAAAGGGGGCATCAAGGAGCGCTTTGCGCAACTGCGAAGAATGGGGATTAGAACGATCATGATCACGGGAGACAACAAGCTCACCGCGACGGCCATTGCCGCGGAAGCAGGCGTCGACGACTTCCTTGCCGAGGCCAAACCCGAAGACAAGCTGGCGCTGATCCGGAAGGAACAGAGCGGGGGGCGGATGGTGGCGATGATCGGCGACGGGACCAACGACGCGCCTGCTCTGGCACAGGCGGATGTGGGGGTGGCAATGAATACGGGAACGCAGGCGGCGAAGGAGGCCGGCAACATGGTGGACCTCGATTCGAATCCCACGAAGCTGCTTGAGGTGATTGAAATCGGCAAGCAACTGCTGATCACGCGCGGTTCTCTGACGACGTTCAGCATCGCAAATGACGTGGCGAAGTATTTCGCGATTATTCCGGCGATGCTGGTTGGAACTTTTCCGGCCATCGCGCCGCTGAACGTCATGCATCTCCACAGTCCCACGAGCGCGATCCTCAGCGCGGTCATTTTCAACGCCCTCGTGATCATTGCCCTGATTCCGCTCGCGCTCCGTGGAGTGAAGTTCCAGCCGATAGGCGCCCTGGCGATCCTGCGCCGCAACCTGCTGATCTACGGATTGGGCGGCGTCATCATTCCTTTCATTGGCATCAAATTAATCGACATGATCATCACGGCATTGAGGCTCATTTAGTTATGAAAACATTCTTTTCTGAAATTCGCGGCGCGGTCATGTCTGTACTGGCGCTCGCCGTCGTTTGTTGCGGGATCTATCCGCTGGTCGTCTTTGGCATCGGCCAGGCGCTGTTCCACGATAAAGCCAATGGGAGCCTGATCGTGGATTCCAGCGGAACAATCCGCGGCTCGCGATTGCTCGGCCAGCAATTTGCCGCCGACAAATATTTCCATTCGCGCCCCTCCGCTGCCGGGAACGGCTATGACGCGACCAGTTCCGGCGGCAGCAATCTCGGGCCGACCTCGCAGAAGCTGCACGATTCCATCGCGCAGAACATCAGTGATTATCGCGCGCAGAACGGATTGGGTACCAATGCGCCCGTGCCCGCCGACGCGGTGACGGCATCGGCCAGCGGTCTTGACCCGCACATCAGTGTCCGCAACGCCGAGCTTCAGCTTCCCCGCGTCGCCAAGGCCAGAAACCTGGCTGAAGAAAAACTCCGCGAGTTGATTCGCCAAAACACCGCCGGTGCCGATTTGGGTTTTCTGGGCGACCCGGGCGTTAATGTGCTGGCATTGAACCTCGCGTTGGACCAGTTGAAGTAATGTATGCGGCTGAGGGGCCACATGGTTAAGGAGGGTCGAACTAAACCATTTCGCTGCGTAACCAAGGGATTATTCGCCATCGGGGGCTGTCTGCTGGAGACGTTTTAGGTCCTGGACTTCCGCCGGGTCAGTGGCATAACCGCCATAGAACCAGGAGACTGGCGCCGGTCCTTTCCACTTCCAGTACTCCGAATGGTTGTCGGCAAAAACCAGCACAAGGCCGTTCTGATGCCGTCGAGCCGGGATGTCCAGCCATTCGTCCACTTTGGAGGCATACAGAAAACCGCCATTGTTGATTCCGTTCTCATCCTCATCAAGAAACGTGAGGGACTTCGATGGATATCGTATCTCGCTGAATTTCATCAGCGGATAGACCATAAAATTGCTCACGCAGTCGTCTCCCCCCATGTAGATGCTCAACGACACACTGCGCAGCCTGCGTGTGCTGGTGCCAACCACGCAGCTATGATCGGCCGGGCAATGATAGAGTTTTATGGACTGCGCGTAGGGATAAAGTGTGCCCCGCGTGATCGTTGCCGGGTCCGCATCCCAGGCGGCACTGCCGGTAACCCAGCAGCCCGGCGGGCTGCGGTGGATGCCGTTGGCAACGCTGTCTAGGTTGAGCGGCAGCCGGTCGCCCAAGTCGGACACATAGAGGGCCCACGCCAGGCCGAGCTGTCGTTGATTGTTGAGGCAGCTCGTCGTCACGGCCCGCGCTTTTGCCGCCGACAACGTGGGCAACAGCAGCGAGGCCAGGATGGCTATAATCACGATGACCACAAGCAGTTCAACCAGGGTAAAACCGGGTTTCGAACTCGGCCCGGCAAAACGCGAAGACAGAGGCGAACGGGTCTGCAACTGTAACATCCTCGCGCCAGAGTTGATGGAAATGAATCTCATATCGTTCCTGCGCCCTGGAAGCGTGATGGGGAAACGGGCCGGCTTTTCACCGCCCACCCAAAAAGGCTTCCGGCACCCGCCGTTAGTGCGAGGATCCACAGCGCAGAGATGGATTGGCTCGGTCCCGGGAGGCGGGCCATTCCGGCTACGTATGTTTGGTAAGTGATGTCCTGGCGAGTCAACGCTCCGAGGGTGGATTCGTTCGCGGGGGCAATGAAGTCAGGAGTGCGAAGGTCAGAGATCCACAGTTTTCTGGAGCCATCCGCAAACTCAAATACTTCGAATCGGGCATTCTTGTGCTGAGCGACGATGGTCGGGACCTGGTAGGCGGAGATGGTGCGAACCTTCCAGTCCGTGGTTACCCCGCGGAAAACGGCCAGGGCGACCATTCCGCACGCGGCCAATGCCGCAAAACTTTTGTCCACACGACGTTCGTTTCTCAGGCCGGTGATGGAATGCGGTGCGGATTGTTGGTGATGGCTTCCACGCATCAACGTGACGGCCCCGGCCACGAGAATGAAACAGCAGAATGGATTCAGCAGCCGCTGGGACCACCACCCTGCGTGCGTCATGCTGAAATGGGGAGAATCCCGATTCTCAATGTTCGTGTCATAGCTGATACCTTTCTCGGCCAGCAAGGCTATCGTGCTGTTCTCCGCCGGCGCGACGATCGGGGTCATCTTCCCGTTCTCCAGCAGATCGCCAGTGAGCGTGCGGGCTCCGCTGGCATTTTGGGACAGCTTAAAGCGAAACTTCCGCACCTGCGAATTGGCGATGAGACTTTGCATTTCACTGGTGGACATGGAGCGAGGTTTGAGAAAGTGCATGGAGGATCTGAGACTGGAGAGCCAGCAGAAGAATCCCAGGTAAACGAGTGCCACTGTCATCGCCAGTGCCGCCCAAATAGTAACGGATTTTGGCGATTGGCAGGAGATTGGCCCGTCGAAAGTCCTCTCAGGAACGGTTTGCCGTCTGCGTTGCCAAATCCAGATAGCCAGGGACAGCGGCACCACTCCAAATAGGAAGATTGGCCAACAAACGTTCACCAAAAAACCCGCCATGGCGTAGTAGCCTTTGGCGCCGGATAGGCGGGTTTTGGCGAGTAAGATCAGCACAAGCGGAGGGAGGCAAAAAATGAGGAACATGCTGATTCCCATGATGCGCCAAAAAGTGGCTACGGACCGGCGCGCCCGCTCACTGCTCTGACGGTCGCCTCCCATCTTGTACCCGATATATCCGCCCAAGGGCAAAGCCGCGGCAACCCAGCAAACCATGCCCATAACAAAATTGGCAATGGCTTGCAGAAACCCGACGGAGCTCGTTGTCTTGGCGGCCACGCTGCCGTGCTTCGCCAACGCTGTGCCGACTGTGGCCGCCTTGGCGGTGGTGGCCAGCAGCGGCAGGGCGGCAATCACGCCGAGCGTGAAGGCTTTGCCCGGACTGGTTTGTTTGAGCGCGCCGGCGACAAAGGCAAGGAATTGCTCCTGCAACAGTTTTCGCCCGCGCGACAGTCGTTGCTTCACCGCATCCTCACTGAGACCCAAATCCTGCGCGACGGCCTCGATGGATTGGTGTTCGCGATAAAACAATACCAACGGTTCGCGATAGATTTCCGGGATGCGCTCGAGCGAGCGCCAGAGAATCGCCTTTTCCTCGTCGCTGATGACCTGGTCCGGAGGCAGCGGTTCGGGTGAGACCCATTCGTCCACCGCCTCCAGCGATTCGGCGGCATGATCCGGCTCACGTCCCTGGCGCCGGAACTCCTTGCTGATGAGAGAACGGGCGATGCTGCACAGCCAGGGCCGCAACTTGGCCGGCTCACGCAATTGCGCAAGCTGCTTCCAGGCGGACATAAAGGTCTCCTGGGCGATGTCTTCGCTCCGGCTCACGTTGCCAGTAGCACAGTACGCCAGCGATGCGACCAAGGTTTGATAGCGTTCGACAATCAGCCGGAAGGCATCCCGATTTCCGTCCAGGCTTTCGGCCACCAGCTCGGCATCGTTGATACCTGCCTTCTGCATCGTTTCGGCTGTCATCATACCACCCTGCAAGAACCCGAAAAGCCCCAAGAGGTGACAGAAAATCTATCGCTACGAATACCGAGGCTGCCCGATGCCGATGTCAGGGTATTGGGGGAATGTACTTACAAAGTGCAGTTCGTCGGCGGCATGACGCCGGACTCGCGCGTCAGCCAAAGCCGATAGCCCGGGCTCTCAACCCTCTTGCCTCAGACGGATCTGAGCCGGTGTCCCCACGGCATGGTCCCCGACGTTTTCACGATAATTTTATGGGCTTGGCCCGCCTTTTAATTACCCGGCATTCCCCGACCGTGAAATAGTTTGGCTATGGAAAAGTTAGAATCCTTCTGCAGCGTCAAGAGGCGCCTTCCGTTGAATGCGCCGATGATGCAGCGACATCGATTCCACCCAGGCATAGCTATGAAACGCATTTTGTCCAAACCATCCGGAGGGCTCAATCACACTGAACTCTCGCATGAGTGGTGTCATGAAACCGGGTCACCGACCTGGCGACTCGCAGACCGTGCCGCTTCGACCGTGAAGCAAGAATCGCTGTGCAGAAGGAAAATTCTTGTGCCGGTATGTTTGACGGAAGATTCCTATGCCAGCCTGGCCCTGGCGCGGAGCCTGGCTCGTGAACCCGGTGTCGAACTCATGCTTCTCCACGTCGTGCAGCTCAATATTGCAGGCGAGGAACGGGGGATCAATCGCACCGGGCTGGTCAACGACCTCTGTCGAGACGCGGAATCACGGTTGAAAGTTCTCGCGGAAGGCATTAGCGGAGTCGTTACTACGAAGGTGGTTCATTCCACCGGCCGCCCTGCCGAGGCGATTGTTGCAGCCGCAAAGCAAATGGGGGCGGACACAATTGTGCTGATGAAACACGCCCACAATGGCTGGCGAAGATGGATGTGCCACAACACGGCTCTGCATGTTATTCGGCAGGCTCCCTGCACTGTTTGGCTTGTCGCTCCGCACAAGCGCCACGCCACGAGCAATGTGATCGCGGATCACCCCGCACCGGCTGCCATACATCGGAATCATATTCAATACTATGAAAACCCGAACCCATCCCGATCGTTCCTTCGAGTTCTATTTTCCTGATGTCGACACCCTGCTGCTGGTCGAAAACTCCGATGACCAGGTTTGGATCCGCGCCACAAAGGACACGTTCACGGAACGGCGCAAGCTGCACTTCCTGCACACGCTCGCCGCCGAAGGTTTCGTTCCGGACCGATGCCAGTGGATTTCAAGCTTCGACGCGAGCTGGCTTCCAGTGCACTGGGCAGTCGATGCTTCATGGGTCAGAATCGGTGAGGCGGTCTCATCATCCAGTTCAGCGGACGTTAAGACCGGGCAAGCGGGACCGGACTTTTAATGTTTTCTTTATATTTTCCGGCGAAAGTTTAATTAGATCGTGGCTCATACCGCGTGCGAGACTCGCCTCGTCAGAGGGACGCCATGCGCCTTGCCTTGATTTTAGGCTTGAGCATCCGATGCGGTGTTGTTCTGTTCTCTTCTGACATGGAGCGCCAACTGGAGAAACTTGCGTGACCGAGGATTTGCGACCAAACCCTGATGCGTTGTTAAGCGCGCTGAAGAGCGAAGAAGCGCGCCGGAACCGCGGCAGCTTGAAGGTCTTCCTGGGAATGTCCCCCGGCGTCGGAAAAACGTATGCCATGCTTGAAGCGGCGCGCCGGGAACTTGCCGCAGGAAGGGATGTCGTTATCGGCTATGTCGAAACCCACGGGCGCAAGGAAACCGATGCTTTGACGGAGGGATTGCCCATCCTTCCGCGCAAAAGCCTTGAGCACCGGGGCATCCAACTGGCTGAGATGGATCTCGACGCGATTCTGGAACGCAGACCGGAATTGGTGCTTGTGGATGAATTGGCTCACACGAACGCTGCAGGGTCGAGGCACCCCAAACGCTGGCAGGACGTAAAAGAACTGCTGGATGCCGGAATCAACGTCTTCACGACCGTGAACGTTCAACATCTCGACAGCCGCGCGGATACCGTTCGACAGATCACCGGCGCAGAGATCCGGGAAACGGTCCCGGATAGTCTGTTGGACTCCGCGGAACTGGAACTTGTCGACCTCCCGCCCGCCGAGTTGCTCGAGCGTCTCCAGCAGGGAAAGGTTTACGTCCCCGACCGGGCCGCCGCCGCCGCGGCTAATTTTTTCCGTGAATCCAATCTCACAGCCCTGCGGGAACTCGCTTTGCGTCTTGTCGCAGACCATGTCGGAGAAAAAACGACCGAGTATCACCGCACCCAATCCACCGCAGGTCCCTGGAAAACGGGACACCGTTTGCTGGTCGCCGTGAGTCCGAGCCCATTTTCCGAACCGCTCATTCGCTGGACGCGCCGTATCGCCGACAGCCTCAAATGCTCCTGGGTCGCAGTGCACGTTGAAAATTCAAAGCTGCCCAATGAAGCCGTTCAGGCTCGATTGGAGAAGAACCTCGCCCTTGCCCGGAACCTCGGGGCCGATGTCATCGCAACGGCCGACGAGGATCTCGTCGGCGGATTGCTGCGAACCGCCCACGAACAGAACGTCACTCTCATCATCGTCGGCAAGCCTGTTGCCAGCGGCTTTCTGGAATGGTTCCGCGCCGGGCGCTTCCTGCGTCGTCTTGTCCAGGCTAGTGGAAACATAGACGTTCAGGTCGTTCGCGCTGAAAAAAGCGAAGGCGTGCGCGCAAAATCCGGCTGGCGCCTGGCGATTGAATCGGGTTGGAAGCAGTATGCCGTCGCCGCAGGAGTGATCGCAGGCGTCGGGCTGGCCAATGTGGCGCTGAATTATTTCACAGGGCCCCGTGTGCCGGGATTGGTTTTTTTGTTGGCTGTCGTCATCCTTGGGCTGTTCCTCGGTCGCGGTCCGGTCTTCTTTGCGGGAGCTGTCAGCGCCCTGGCGTGGAATTACTTTTTTCTTCCACCGCCTTACACGTTCATCATCTCCAGCGCCGAGGATGCGGTTCTGTTCGGAACTTATTTTGTGGTTGCCCTGGTGCTGGGACAATTGGTGGCCCGGATTCGAACGCAAGAACAGGCGGAACGGCGCCGGGAACAGCGTGCGGTCGCGCTCTATCAGTTGACGCGGGAATTGGCCCAGGCCGGAACTCGGGACGAGGTGGTGTGGCAGCTCATGGGGGAAGTGACGCGCGTCTTCCACGCCCAGGCCGCCGTGGTGCTGCCGATGGGAGATAAACTGGCAGCCCACCCCGACAGCTCGTTGGATCTAACGGATAAAGAATTGAATGTGGCTGTTTGGGCATTTCACAACCGCCAGGCGGCAGGCCGGTTCACCGACAACCTGCCCGGCTCGGATGCACTGCATTTGCCGCTCACGACCGAACGGGCAGTGCTCGGTGTCCTGGTTGTGAAACTGCCAGACAAAACCTTAAACCTCGCTCAGCGGGATCTGCTGGAAACCTACGCCCGGCAGGCTGCCTTGGTCCTCGACCGGGTGGCATTGCGCGCCGCCGCGGAGCAAAGCAAACTCGTTGCCGAATCCGAACGCCTCAGCAATGCCCTGCTCAATTCCATCTCTCACGAACTGCGGACCCCGCTCGCCGCAATTACAAGCGCGGCCGCCAACCTCGTCGACACCAGGCAAGGCTCGGCCGAAATCCGCAACGCCATGGTCGGAGAAATCCAGGAAGCGACCGCCCGATTGAATCGATTGGTCGGAAATCTTCTCGATGTGACACGGCTCGAGTCCGGCCACGTGCGCGCGAAGCTGGACTGGTGCGACGTCGGGGATTTGATCCATACCACGCTGCGCTCGCTGGATCGCGAACTGGAGGGGCGGAAGGTGAAGTTGCAGGTGCAGGAGAAACTGCCATTGGCCCGCCTGGATTTTACTTTAACCCAACAGGCGCTCGCCAATCTTTTGCTCAATATCGCCGTTCACACACCACCGGGCACCAGCGTCGAAATCATTGCCTCGCATCGAGACAGTATTTTGCAGTTGAGCGTTGCTGACAATGGCCCCGGCATTTCAGCCGAAATTTTGCCGAAGATTTTTGAGAAATTCTTCCGGGCGCCATCCGCTCCTGCCGGAGGCAGCGGTCTGGGCCTGCCCATCGTCAAAGGCTTTATCGAGGCGCAGGGCGGACAGGTTATCGCAGCGAACCGGCCGGCCGGCGGCACAGTGTTCACCATCCTGGTGCCCCAAACAGAACAACCACCCCGATCGGAACCAAGCATGTGAACAATCCTCCCGACAAGCCCCAGCCCCAATCCACAGCGCTCGTCATTGATGATGAACCGCAAATTCGACGTCTATTGAGGGTGACCCTCGAGAGCAATGGATTTCGTGTATTCGACGCGGCGAACGGACAGGAAGGCATCGTTCAGGCCGCGCAATGCAGGCCTGATGTGATTTTGCTCGATCTCGGTTTGCCCGATATGGATGGGGTTGCCGTGCTGAAGCGGCTGCGCGAATGGAGCCAGGTTCCCGTGCTGATTCTGACCGTGCGCGATCGTGAAGACGACAAAATCGCGGCCCTGGATGCCGGCGCCGATGATTACGTGACCAAGCCGTTCAGCACCGGCGAACTCCTTGCCCGGTTGCGGGTCGCTCGGCGCCACGCTCAAACTCCATCGGATCTCGCGGTCTTCCGATCAGGGCGGCTGGAGGTGGATCTCAGCAGCCGTCTTGTCAAAGTCGAGGGTCGGGAAGTGAAGTTGACGGCGACGGAGTATTCACTCTTGCGACTGTTCGTTCATCACGCTGGGAAGGTGCTGACGCACAAGCAAATTCTGCGTGAAGTCTGGGGGCCGAACCAGGTTGAGCAAACGCAATACCTCCGGGTTTACGTTGCGCACCTTCGTGACAAGCTCGAAGAGAACCCGGCGCAACCTGAACTGATCATCACCGAACCTGCAGTGGGATATCGCCTTATCGAAAAAGGATGAGCAAACGTTGGCGGGATTTTCAGACCAGCACCTTTCAGCCATTTCAGCGGCCTAAAATCTCACGCCCAATCCAAGCATGAGACGAAAGTCGTCCTGCTTGGGCACCAACCCGCTGCTATCCGGCTTGGGATTCTGAGTGCGGTCCCAGACCAGTGACACGTTCAGGTCGAACCGCTTGGTGAGTTCGACGGACAAGGTGCTCACGGCATGACGGAAGGTTTCGCTTTGAAGTCATGCATCGTTTAGGCAGTGTTGGTTCGTTTCGGACAAAGGAAACGTGACGGTAAGACTCAGTTCTCAACGAGGCCCCCGCGCCGGGCGTTTGGCATAACAGCGGAGGCAACGCCCGGAGCGGACAAGATTGATATGTGATCTGTTTCGGCATGCGTCAGAACTGGTGGCCCAACTCCATGTAAAACAAGCTGCCTTCACTCGATCTGGCGTAATCGAAACTCACTACTGTGGCGAGTTCCCATGCGAGACGGAAGCCAACGCCGCTGGCTTCAGTCCTTCTGTAATCATTATACGCAGCCCGGGTCCGGCCGTTGACGTTCTGGTTCAACGCGTCAGAATAACAGGGGTTCACTGTCCGTGCGCGGTGTTGATGGTGGCTGGTCACTGGCCTCCAATTTTACTGTGCGGGGATGGTAATCAACAGCCGGTCATCGGTAGTGTTACATCTTGGTGGGGCGAGCGTCCTCGCGAGCCGGCTCGTCAGGAGCCTCGCCCCACCGGCTAGTGCAGAATGGACCACCCAGTCATCAACGCGTTTGACAGGGCATCGTGGCAGCGATACGCTTCTTGCATGAATCTGGAACGAATTCGCCAGCGCGTTTCGGGCGGCGGATTTCACCCGTTTGCGCTGCGCACCTCGGACGGCCGCGAATATGCCGTCCGCCATCCTGAGATGGTCCTGGTCGCCCCGCGCTCCCTTGCGGTGGTCGACCGCGATGGTGAGATCGTGACGCTGGACGGTTTGCACATCGTCGCGATCAAGAATTTGCGTGCCAGAACCAACGGCGCTGCGAAGCGCTAGCGCTCCACTCGCCACCTGCCACTCGCCACTTTTCACGGGATAGTTCACATGCGCCTCCGGGGTTGAAGGGGTTGCTTGCGCAAGTCCACGACAATGCGCTCCACCTCAGGAATAGCGTGGGCGAAGTATTGCTTGAATCCGCGGCAGAGATGGTTCAGGCCCGGCTCGCCGTCCGGCGTCCGGATGATCCGGTTCTTCGGGCATTCACCCCAGCAGTCCGAGAGAAACGGACATTGAGGCATGGCCTTCGCGGCGGGGTCACATCTCGATATTTGACATTTGGCATAGTCGCCTGAGTTGCGCTTGTGCTTCTTTGCTCCTGCTCAACCGGCCCTCAAACCGCCGAACGGCTGCCGATACGGCGTGTAATCGGTCATTTCGCGGCGTTGTTTAGCCTGCTCGCCAATTCCTGCGCTTCGCGATCGAAAAAGTTGCCCTCAATCACTCCCTTGCCACCCGTTATTTCCGATCGAATCCAGGGGGCCGATTGGACTCGACCGTCGATCACAATGGCGAGGCGCTTGCCAATATGCTGGCGAGTCACTTCGGCAAACCGCTTCCGGCCGGCATCGGTAAGTGTAAACTCCACCTGCGGCCGTCCCAACGCGTCCCTGAAGACCTGGGCGGATTGCACGGCGGTCTGGTCCAGCATGACTTCCTTTTGCACATACAGCGGCTGCAAGTCGCGGAGCCCGGAATTCGTGCCCGGCGATACGAGAATCATCCGCTCGGCATCCGCAGAGGGCGCATCAACAATAAACCGCAGCTCAAAGCTAACCGACCTCGGCCGTTCCGACGCCTTGCCGCCCGTCCCCTGACCACCCGATTTCGGCACCGGAAACTTTGCCGCGCTGGCCTCAACCAAACTCGCGTCCGCCACCCTGCCTTGGCTTTTCAGGAAACCTGCGTATCGATTTACCACATCCGGTGACGTCGGGCACAACGACCAGGCCTGGCGGTAAGCGAAGTCAGCCTCGCCCGCCATGCGCCCCCGTTCGGAGTCTCCGGCAGCATGCTCAGCCCGCCATGCATACACGCCGGCAATGCTCGCCCGCCAATGGGAGAAGCTCCTCGTTGCATAATCGTTTTGCACGAATTGCGGATCCCCTTTGAACCCGCCCAGGTCCTTCCGCAAATAAGTCTTTTCAACGAAATCGGCCACTGCATGAACGGGTGTCTCCTGCGTCAGCCAATCGCCGATCATGCCTTTGACGCGTCCGCCCCAATAATCTCGGTCCTGACGAACCACGTCTTCCGGAAGCTCAGCCAGCGGCTGGCGATTGATCTTCAGGATCAATCCGTGCGGCTCCAGGTACGGATACATCCATTCCAGCGGAAAACTTTCTTCAATGTAAAATTCGTGGCCCGCATTTTTGTCAAAAATGATTTTGACCATCAGAGCGTTAATGCTCATGACGGCAGTCTGGCCGCTGACCTGGACGCGACCGCCCGATTCCTCAATCTGTTCTCCCGATTTGAGCTGGTGCGCGTGGAGC
>DASRKU010000041.1:0-3483 GCA_035648815.1 Verrucomicrobiia bacterium
GGGCATAGGCGGCGCTGAAATTTGCAAACTCCTGGGACAGCATGCCCGGCAGCCGCGACACCGCGAATACCAGGATGAAGAGCAATGCCGGTCCGATTTTCCCTTTCACTTCCATGAGCATACGAGCTTCACAGGCAAGCCTCAAGAAATTCATCGCCTCACCACGGAATTCAGAGCAACTCTGCGGAGAGATTAACCACGAAACACACCAACCACACGAAACTGGGAAGCCTTTTCTTCACCCCATTTCGTGTGTTCAGTGTGTTTCGTGGTCTCTCACTTTTTCGGCGTGCCTTCGTAGTAAGCCTGGCCGGAGCGATAGAGTTCAATGCGCTGGCGGATCCGGGCCGCGTGTTGCTTGCCCCCGGACAAAAGAGCCAGGGCCCGGGCCCGTTCCCCTGTCCTGATGGCGTCGCTGTATTGTCCGACTCCGGCATAGGCGGCTGCCAGCGTGTCCAGGTTGCCTGGCATTTCGAACAAGTCACACGCGCGTTTGGCCAACTGGACCGCCTCCGCAGGCTGGCGAAGGCCTGGATCCTCCGCCGTCGCCAGCAGCCATGCCAAATTATTGATCGCGTTGATGTTTTTGGACCGGTAATTCAATCCCAGCCGGTACTCTTCAATGGCTTCGCGGGTCCTGCCTTGCCGAGACCACAGATCGGCGACCTTGATGATGGCCTCCCCCAGGTCAGGTTTGAGTTGCAGCGCCCGTTCGAGGTGATAGAGGCCTTCGTCAGGTTTGTCCTCCCGAGCCAGGCTGTCGCCCAGGGCGTATTCGGCCATCATGTTGTCGCCAGTGACAGCCAGTGCGTGGCGGAACAGGGTCACGCTGTCCTGCCAGTAGCGCAGTTGCATGCCGGTCAGAACCACGCAAGCGATCAACGCCGCCGCCCCAGCCAACCCGCCCACGACCTTTGCCGCCGGCCATCGCTTCAGCAAGTCCGAGGCTCCCCATGCCAGCATTAAAAAAATCCCAATGGCCGGAATATACAGGTAACGATCCGCCATGGCCTGGGACCCCACCTGCACCAATCCACTCACCGGCACAAGCGTCCCAACAAACCACAGCCACCCCATCAGCAAGTACGGCCGGCTCGACCGCTGCCACACTGCAAGAACCGTGATCAGCGCCAGAATCATCACCGATCCGATGATGGACCAATCAGGCAAAGCCAATTGATAGGGATACATCGCGGACAGATTGCTCGGCCAAAAAAGCTTTCCCAAGTACCGGGCATACGAAACAAGCGCATTATCCACGCTGTGCGAAAAAGTCAGAATGTCTCGATCGGGCATGGCCCCCGCCATGCGCTGCGTCAGCAACGTCATCGCGCTTGCCCCGATCGAAAGCGCAAAAAACGGAATCTTTTCAATCACGAGCCTCGGAATCGTCGAACGATGCCTCGGGGTGAGGGTGTCCTCCTGAATCTGGATGCCTGGGAATCTCAGCCGATGCAGCGGCCAGAAATCCAGCAGCAAGAAAACAAACGGCCACGTCACCAGCATCGGCTTGCTCATCAACCCCAAAGCGAAAAACACCAGGGACAGCAAATAGTCGAAGGACGAGAGTCGAGAGTCGAGAGTCGAGGGGGTGGGGTGGGGACGGCCCGTCCCCAATTCTCCACTTTTCACCGTTGGAGGTTGGACGTCGGATGTTGGTTGTTGGATGTTGAGATTCCCCTCTCCCATCGGATGGGAGAGGGACGGGGTGAGGGTGCGTTCCTGTCGACCTTCGACCCTCGACCTTCGACCGCCTTGTGCATAGCGCGTGTACGCTATCAGGCTGAGCAGGCCAAAGAACGTGCTCAGGACATCTTTGCGTTCGGAAATCCAGGCCACCGATTCCACATGCACCGGGTGCCAGGCAAAGAGTGCGGCAACCATTGCGCTGGGCCAAAGCCGGCCCGTCAGGCGCCGCAGCCAATGGAACAGCAGCAGAGTATTGGCCGTGTGAAAGAATACATTGACCAGGTGATGCGCCCCTGCTCGCACTCCGAATAAGTCGCAATCGAGCATGTGCGACATCCACGTGACCGGATGCCAATTGCCCAGCAGCGTCGCTTTCCAGGCCCACGTCACGCTCATCGCCGTCAATCCTTGCCGGACAAATGCATTCTCCCAGACGTACGCCCAATCGTCGAAATCCAGAAACTTGAAGTGTCCGGCAGGCCAATAGACAGCCGCGGTGACCAGGAACAACACAAGGTAGATGAATTTTTCGCGGCGGCGCATCGGCTTCGGATCTGAAGTGTATTCATTTATGCCCTCCTCCGCAAGCAACGCAGGCTGACGAGGTGAAGCAGTGAGTTAGTGATTGAGTGAGTCAGTGATTGAGTGAATTCACTGACTCATTGACTCACTAAATCACTGACTATCCATCGCGGCTTTCAAATTGAACCTGGCCTCCGGATATTCCGGCCGCAATTCGAGAGCTTTTTGAAATTCATGAATCGCGTCCTCAGTCCTGTTCTCCGCGTGCAACGCGACGCCCAGGTCCATGTGCGCCTCCGGTGAGTCAGGTCGAAACGTCACCGCCGCCTGAAAATATTCCAAAGCTTCGCCCACCCGATGCTGGCTGTACAGTTCCGCGCCCAGGTTTACGCATGCCCTGTAATTGTTTCGCGTGCTGCGGACGGCATGGGTGAACAGCGCCTCAGTATTTTTCCAGGACTGGAGATTCTGCCGGGTGACGATGATGCAGGCAATGACGATACCCACGCCGGCCACCCATTTCGCGGCTTGCCAGGACCGGCGCCCGAACAGGTCTTGTGCGGCCCAGGCCAGAATAATCAAGATCCCCACTGAGGGAATGTAGGTATACCGATCGGCCATGGACTGCTCGCCGACGGCGACAATGCCGATCACGGGAACCAATGTCCCGATGAACCAGAACCAGCCGGTAAATAAGTATGGGGCCCGCCGTCGCAGGGCCACGGCTGCGATGCACGCGGCCAGCCAGGCGGCAAATGCCCCCCATGCCACGGCAGCGGGCCAATCCACCAACGGATAGATCACTGAAAGGTGGGTGGGCCAGAACAGCTTGCCCAAGTACCGCCAATAAGAGACAAACGCATTCCCCGCTCGCTCAGGCAATGTCATATGCGCCATCCACGTCATCGCCTGTTTCTGGGCGACAAAGGTGATGACGCAGGAAGCCGTCGCAAGCGCAAGGAAGGGCAGTTTCTCCAGGAGGATCCGACGATGGTAGGGCCGCGCTGCCGCGCGGCCGTCGAATCTCCCGAGCGGCCAATAGTCCAGGAGCAACAACAGAAAAGGCAACGTCACCAACATCGGCTTGCTCATCAAACTCAACGCGAAGAACAGCAGGGCCAGCAAATAGTCGAGGGTCGAGGGTCCAGAGTCGAGAGCAAGAGGGTCCCAATCTCAAATCTCAAATCTCAAATTTGAAATCCCCTCCGTCCGACGGAGGGAACATCCAACATCCAAAAAGGGAAAAGGAATTCATGGGGACGGGCCGTCCCC
>DASRKU010000042.1:0-8436 GCA_035648815.1 Verrucomicrobiia bacterium
AATCCAAAGACGCCGTGCAACGAAGGGGCGGCGACTTGCACCTCTTCGCCGAAGCCTCCGTGCAGGCCAATGGTGAACATCGCTTCGACTGGCCGGTGCGCGTCAAGCACTCCGGCTTCGCGCAGGTCACGGCCAAGGCCCTGACCGACGAGGAAAGCGATGGCATGCGGCTCGCGTTCCCGGTGCTCGTTCATGGCATCGATAAGACCGTGGCCCAGGCCGGTGCCTATCGAGTGGCGCAGGTCGGCGAACGGGTCGTCCGCCTCGACTTGCCGCGCGACATTGATCCCGAACAGACGCGGCTCGAAGTCACCTTCTCCCCGAGCCTTGCCGGTGCGATGATTGACGCGCTGCCGTACCTCGCGGGTTATCCCTATGGCTGCGTGGAACAGACGATGAGCCGGTTTTACCCGAGCGTGGTGGTGAAGAACACGTTGAAAAAAATGGGCACCGACCTGGAAGCGATTGGCAAACAGCGCAAACAAATGAACAGCGGCGACCTGACGAATCGATTCGGCCGGTGGCGATCCCCCGTGTTTGATTCCGCCGAACTGGATCGCATGGTTCGCGCCGGTCTCGACCGGATCTACTCGCTCCAGCGCAATGATGGCGGCTGGGGCTGGTGGCGCGAGGACGATTCGTCGCCGTACCAGACCGCTTACGTGTTGCAAGGACTTCACGCCGCGCGCATCGCCGGCGTGAACGTGGACGGCGGCGTCTTTGAACGCGCGCTGAACTATCTTCAGAACACCACCGAAAAAGAAATCGCCAAGCCCAAGGATGAGCAGCAACTCGGCGCGCTTCAGACACAGGCATACATCGCCTACATCCTTTCGCTCGAACATCGCTTGAACAACGACGAGATAAAGAAGTGGTTTGCGACTCTCTATGAGCAACGCGGCGAGTTGAACAATTACGGCCGCGCGCTGCTCGCCCTCGCGCTGCATAACGAAAACCGGCCAGAGGACGCGAAGATCGTTTTGCGGAACATCCTTCAGTTTGTCGAACGCGACGATACCAATGAAACCGCCTGGGTCCGCACGCCTGAGAACTACTGGTGGTTCTGGTGGAACAACGACATCGAAGCCAATGCCTGGGCGCTGAAGGCGATCGTGACTATTGATCCGCAGAACGAGCTCGCGCCGCGCATTGTGAAGTGGCTGCTCAACAACCGGCGCAATGGCTATTACTGGCGCAGCACTCGCGACACGGCACTTGTAATCGCCGCGATGGCGGATTACATGCGGGTCAGTGGCGAAGCCGAGCCGGATTATTCGCTGACCGTCAGCGTCGATGGCCGGGCGATGAAGCAGATCAGACTCACAAAGGAGAATTTCTGGACCTTCGACAACCAACTCCTGCTCCATGGCCTCCAGCTCAAGCACGGCCCGCACAAGGTCACAATCAATAAGCAGGGGAAAGGCGCGCTCTACTATTCGGCCTATTTGAGTTACTTCACGAAAGAGGAGGATGTGAAAGGCGCCGGCAACGAAATCTTTGTCCAGCGCGAATATTTCAAGCTCGTTCCGAAGACGGAGAAAGTTGTCAAACCCCAGGCGACGATCCGGGCAGGCGCCGGCCATCCTGCCGGCGAAACAAAGCCCGCCGACGCCACCGGCCATGTCGAGCTGCGGGATGGTTATACCCGGGTGGCGCTAAAGAATGGCGATGCGGTGGTCAGCGGTGACAAGATCGAAGTCGTGTTGAAGCTCACGGCCAAGAACACCTATGACTACCTGGCCTTTGAGGACATGAAACCCGCTGGTTGCGAGCCGATGGAGCTGCGCAGCGGCGGCCGCTGGGCCGGCGGCTTATGCGCGAACCTCGAATTGCGCGATGAGAAAGTGGTATTCTTCATCGGCCTGCTGGAACAGGGTCAGCATATTCTTCGCTACAAGTTGCGCGCCGAAACGCCGGGCAAGTTCCATGCGCTCCCTGCAAAGGGCTTCGCGATGTATGCTCCGGAAGTGAAGGCGATCAGCGACGAGATGCGGCTGAGCATCAAGGAATGATTTCCCTAAGACCGCTTATTGATTTTGCGCCTCCTGTACATTTTTGCGGCAACTGTTTTCCTTCGGGCTTTTCTCAGTGAACTCTGTGTTCTCGGTGGCCCCCTTTTGCGGCTGGCGATGTCTGCTGCGGGATTCACAAGTGGTAGAAGTCGAGGTGACGAGACTCGAACTTCTCTGGAGGAGGCCACGGAATTGTTTAACCACGAAACACACGGACTACACGAAAACCTGGAGAAAATAGAGATGGAGACTCCTCACGTCGTCTGCTACAGGCCTGCCCGTTTTTTGTTTGGAAAAGAACGCAACGGTAGCAAAACCGTAACAATCATTTTCTAATCTGAGTGCTGGATTGAACCACTATTGCTAGTCTCGTGAGGAAGGAAGCGAATGAAAAACGGAAATGAAACTGCTGCGGCTGGCGCCCAAACCTGGCGGATGAACGCAAGCCCCGCGCCCTCCTTGAGGGTGCCGGTGACGGCTGGCAACCGCGACCTTTTGCGCTGGCTGCGCGCGGCCGAGTTGAAAGCCTGGGAAACAGGCCAGCCTCAGCCCGCGCAAAGACGCGATTCCTTTCAGTGTGATCAGAACATGTCCCCCTTCCCGAACCCGCTCCCAAAAAAAGTATGAAGACAATACGAAGTGTCACTCTTGGCGTGCTGCTGACGGCCCTTTGCCTGAACTGCCACGCGGCCTCCGGCGCATCCACCAGCGAACTCTTGCAGCGCGGGCTCTACGCGGAAGAGGTCGAAGGCAATGTGGACTCGGCGATCAAAACCTATGCGCAGATCATCAAGAACAGTTCCGCCCCGGCAAACCTTGTGGCCCAGGCGCTGTACCACCAGGGCATGTGTTACCTGAAACTCAAAGACGAAGCTTCCGCAAGGGCGGCCCTGGAACGACTCGTGACGGAGTATCCCGGCCAAACCGAAGTCGTGGACAAGGCCAGGCCGCTCCTGGAAGACCTGACCAATTTTGATCCCGCCACGTTGATGCCCGCCGGAACGCTGGCATATGTGGAATTTGGCAGCCCCGGCCGGCAGATCGAAACCGTCTTGAACATGCTGAAGGACACGCCGTTTGAAAATCCTTTGGCCGCCGTGGGCGGACAGCAGCCGGGCGAGAATTCCCAAAAAGCAGGGCGCAATGTCATGGCCGCGCTCCTGAATCCCAGCATGATGGCTGAGTTTAAAAAACTCCGCGGTTCCGCCGTCGGGATCACAGGGTTCAAGGACAATCATCCCGAGATGATTTCGGTGTTGTATCCGGGCAAAAGCGACGCGTTGCGGGGCCTGATCCTGGCCGGGCTGGGCATGGCCGGCCATCCCGGCGAAACGCTCGAAGGTATGCAGACGGTGCAGCTTCCCGAGGACATGTCGGCGGCGTACGACGACAAGGTGGTGATCGTGGCGCGCCCCGCGAGCCAACTCACGTGGTGTGTCCGGCAGTACAAGGGACTCACATCCGAGCCTTCCCTGGCTTCGCGCAACGAAGGGTTCGCCCGGCTGGGGAAAACCCAGCGTCAACAAAATGCGCTCACCCTGTGGGCCAATGTGAACGAAGGCTACGCGCGCTTGCTGCAAATGTTTCCCGACGGCAAAGTGCCCCGGGAAATTCTCTCGGCCAACGCGATCCTTGACTTCAAAAACATCGATGAGCTGACTTTGACCGAAACGGTCGAGCCGAACGGGCTGGGTTCCAAAACCGAAATCCGCTTCAAGGAAGGCCACCAATGCCTGGCCTACGACATGATCCGCACCCCGAATATCACCAAGGCCGCTCTCGAATCGGTGCCGTCCGAGGCCGTTGCCATTGCCAGCTTTTCCCTAAACCAGGCCAACGCCACCCAGGCCGAAAGCGTCCGCACCCGGATTCAAAACGTCACCGGCCTGGACCTGGGCCGGGAGCTGTTCGCGAACGTCGAGCAAATCACCTTGTTCGTCATGCCCGCCGAAGCCAGTGGCACGGATGCCGGATCGCCCATGGGAATTGCAAACCGCGTTGGCCTGGCAGTGACCAGCCGGAATCCTGAGCAGACCCGTCAAATCGTGGCCAGGCTCCTGGGCACCCTCAGCACCGTGGCTTCGGGCAGCAACTCTTCGACGCCCGGGCGATACAAAATCGGGTCGCAAGGAAACCAGGACCTTTACTGTTACGTCAGCCAGGCAAACACGACGACGATCCTGTCCTTGAACCCGGCGGTTGCCGACGCGTCGGTCGCTGCCATCAAGAATCATAAATCCGTATGCACCTCCGGTCCGTTGCACGCGGCGATCGATAAACTGGATCCTGCCGCGAGCAAACTGGTGCTGGTAAACGCCGGCGGCGCGCTGCGTTTTGCGGGTTCGCTGGCGAAATTCGGCAAGCTGAGTGACGATCAACTCAAGCAGGTCAAGGCCAGTTTCGCGCAACTTGCAGTTGCCGGAGACAAAACAGTCATCGAACTGCGAACGGATGAGCAATTGAACCGGTTCGCCGCCAACTCGGCCATCACCGGGCTGCCGCCTCTCCAGCAAATCATCGGCCCGATGATGCAACTGACCCGTGTTGCCCAGGAGGCGCGCGCCGAAACCACTGCATGGAATTTGCGCCAGGCCGCCCCGGCCACAATCGCGCCGGCCCCCCAGCCGCCTGTGATTGACGGAAAACCGGATTCGGTTTGGAATGCCGCAAAGGCTTACCAGCTCTCGGGCGTCATGTACACGCCGCCCACCTCGACGAACGACCTCTCCGCGGAGTTCCGAACCTTGTGGGACAAGCAGAATCTTTACGTGTTGGTCAATGTCAGGGATGACGTTCTGGTGTCCGACTTCGCGGATGGGTGGATGGATGACAGCGTCGAAATCTACATTGATGCCGACAACAGCAAGTCGAAGCAGTATGACGACGATGATGGCCAGTATCTTTTCATCTGGAACAACGGTCATCCGAAGATGAGCCGCAACCGTCCGGGCCGGACAAACAATATCGAGTTTGCGATGATCAAAACCGAAGCCGGATATTGCCTTGAAGCAAAGTTTCCCTGGGCGACCCTGGGCAAAAAACCTGTGACCGGTTCGAAGATCGGCTTTGAAGTTAAAGTCAACGATGACGACGATGGGGGCGATCGGGACACGAAGATCTCCTGGCACGACGAGCACGACAATGCCTGGAAAGATCCGCAGGTGTTCGGCAACGCCGAACTGGCCGGACTGGTGGGTTGGTGGAAGTTCGATGAAACCCAGGGCACCGTTGCGGCCGATAGTTCCGGCAATGGCAACCAGGGATCCCTTGAGGGCAATCCCACCTGGCGGCCCAGCGGCGGAAGACTTGGCGGCGCGATCGAACTCCATGGCGGCAATGATCACGTGACCATTGCCAACAAAGCTCCGTTTGATATCACCGGCCAGATTACCATTGCGGCGTGGGTGAACATCACCTCCGTCCCGCAGGCTTGGACCGGCATCGTCACCAAAGGCGACACGGCCTGGAGGTTGTCCACCCAATCCGCCCGAAACGCGTTTCACTTCGGAGCGGGCCCCATGGATTATCTTGATGGGCGAGGGGATGTCAGCCCCGGCCAGTGGCACCATGTGCTGGCTGTTTATGACGGCGACACGCAAAGCATCTGGGTGGATGGGAAGGTGGACGCCTCGCGCAAACGCGACGGAGCCATGGCATCGAACGATTTCCCGGTCTGCATCGGGGACAATGGCGAGCTGCGCGGACGTTGTTGGAACGGCCTGATTGACGATGTCCGCATCTATAATTACGCTCTGGCCGAGACGGAGATCAAGGCTTTGGCGGCCGGTGAGGAGCGATGATTGAAATTCAGCGGCGGCCTAAATAGCAGGCGAAGTCAATTACAGTGGGCAGCGCTGCTCGCGATCGCGGTGGTGCTGCCCACCGTCAGTTTGCTTTGGTTCATGAGCCGCGTCGTAGCCAATGAACGGCTGGTGGTTCATGAGAAACTCGCCGCGCTGTACCAGGACAAACTCACCCAGGCCAATTCTGAAACCGCATCCCTTTTCAACCAACAGCTCGGCGGCCTGGAAAAAATCAGGCCGGCTGCCAATCCATACGCGCTCTTTCGGCCTCTGGTTCTCGACGATCACGTCCAGGGCGTCGTGCTGTGGGATAGCGGCGGATCGGTGCTGTACCCGCGAACGGCCGCGGTGGCGGGCAATGACATGCCGGCCAATCATCCTCTGTCCGAAGCCTGGCAACAGGAGTTCGCCAGGCAACAGTATTCCGCCGCCGCCCTGCTGTACGACCGGTTCACGATGGATTCCGACCCGCGCGTGGCCGTCGCCGCGCTTGCGGGCAAAAGCCGGTGCTTGTCCAAATCCGGCCGGCTCGATGAAGCCATTGACACCTGCCAAAAAGCCGCCTTCGCCGAGTTCGCCGCCCACGCCGACCCGCCTTTGCGCCTGGCGATCGAGAACGCCCGTCTCCTGCTGCTCTCGCTGATTCAACATTCGGATCGGACGCAGGCGCATTCCGAGCTGCTTCACCGCACAGTCGGCGTTCTCAGTGCCGATCTTTACAATCCCGCAGGCAACCAGGCTTTGATGCCCGCGAACCAGAACCTGTTTATTGCAAAAATCGTCCTGGAAACACTGCGCGGTTACCCCGCTTCCGAATTCAAAGGCCAGGAAGCACGCCTGGAACAACTCGGAAAATGGACCGCCGCCGAGGAACTGTCCATCGCCGCCGCGGAAACACTCCGTCCGTACGCGAGCCAGTTCGACGGCTTTTTTAAAACGGTGCTCGGCGAAACCTCGTTGTACGGTCTGCGTCACAAGACCGCTTCGACCATCTTGCTGGTGCTCTTATCCCCCAAAGGAATGTCTGCCTTCCTTGCCGGTTACCAGAACGCCTTCAACGGTTCGGAATCGGCTTATCGGATCCTGGATGCCACGGGCGAGTTCGTGGCGGGCGTTTCCGAACCTAAAGGCAAACCGTTTGTCACGGCCTCCCTGCCCGAAGGCTTTCCGGGTTGGAAAGTGGAGTTGTATTTTGCCGGCAGCGACGTTTTTGAAAAGGCGGCGAAAAGGCAAATCGCCGTCTATATCTGGACCGGCGTGCTGGTGATCATGCTGATCCTGATCGCGGGCGGCTTCGCCACCCAGGCCGTAGGCAAACAGATCCGGCTCAACTCGATGAAAAATGACTTCATTGCCACCGTTTCCCACGAACTGAAAACACCCCTCGCGTCCATGCGCGTCCTGATCGATACCCTTTTGGAAGGCAACGTCCGGGACCAATCGCAGGTGACCGAATACCTGCGCCTGACCGCCAAGGAAAACGAACGGCTCAGCCGCATGATCGACAACTTCCTGACCTTCTCCCGCATGGAACGGAACAAAGTTGGCTTCAGCATCGGCGATGCGCGGCCCGCGGCCATCGCCAACGACGCCGTCGAATCGGTCGGCACCAAACTGGCCTCGCACCATTGCAAGCTCGACGTGCAAATCGGGGAGAATCTGCCAGAAGTTCAGGCCGACCACGACGCGATCGTCACCGTCCTCGTGAACCTGCTCGACAACGCCTGCAAATACACGACCGACAACAAGCAGGTGCGGCTGAAAGTTTTTTGCGATGCCGGCCAGGTCTGCTTCTCGGTTTCCGACAATGGCATCGGCCTTGCCCGAAGGCATCTGCGGCGGATTTTCGACCGCTTTTACCAGGTGGACAATTCCCTGGCCCGGAAAGCCGAAGGTTGCGGACTCGGGCTCAGCATTGTCAAATTCATCGTCGACGCCCACAAAGGGACCATCAGCGTCGAGAGCAAGCCTGGCAAAGGGAGCACCTTCCTGGTCCGGCTGCCGGCAAGCCGCAAGAACGGAGACTGAACGCAAATGCAAACTGTGCTCATAATCGAGGATGACCCGACGATGTTGACCGGGTTGAAGGACAACTTCGAATTCAAGGGTTACAAAGTGGTCACCGCTTCGGACGGTGACAAAGGCCTGAAAGCCGCGCTCTCCGTCCGGCCGGACTTGATCCTTTTGGACATCATGCTGCCGAAGATTAATGGGTACGAGCTCTGCCGGCTGGTTCGCGAGGCGAAGCTCGACACGCCGATCATCATGCTCACCGCAAAGGGCGAAGAATCCGACATCGTGCTGGGCCTGAATCTGGGCGCTGACGACTACGTCACGAAGCCCTTCAGCATCCGGGAGCTGCTTGCCCGTGCCGCCGCGTTTCTGCGGCGTGCAAAGAAAGAGGAGGAGGACACGTTTGAATTCGGCGGGTTGCGCCTGGACATCCCGGCTCGCCGGCTGACGCATAAAGGCAAGGAAGTCGAACTGTCTCCAAAGGAATTTGATCTGCTTGAATTCTTCGCCAAAAAGCAGGGCCGGGCGCTGACACGCGATGAGATCCTGAACGCGGTATGGGGTTACGATTGCGTGGTCACCAGCCGCAGCATCGACCGGTTCGTCAC
>DASRKU010000043.1:0-11260 GCA_035648815.1 Verrucomicrobiia bacterium
GGCGGTGGTATTGGCTTTCATGAACCGCGAAAGTAACACTCATTATGCCAGTCCGGCCGGGTGTCCTCTTGATAACCTTTCCAGCCGCGTCCATGCTGTGGGGAGCAAAAAATTGACGCGGCCGGGCCGCGATGGAAAAAAACAGATGGCATACCGAGCATGGTTTCAATGCATTAATCCGGAGTGCGGGCGCACGTATCCGCTCAACGCCGTCGTGTACCAATGCACCAACTGCCAGTCGCTCCTGGAGGTGCAGCACGAAGCCAAAGCCCTGGCTCGACGCGACGCCAAGAGCTGGAAGCATCTTTTCGAAACGCGTTACAAATCCAACGAGTGGCCTTACGGCTCCGGCGTCTGGGGAAAGAAAGAATGGATTCTGCCCCAGATCAAGGATGAGAATATCGTTTCGCTTTATGAAGGCGGGACCAATCTGTTTTGGGCGGAGCGATTCGGAAAGACCATTGGCTTAAACGAACTTTGGATCAAGCTGTGCGGCAACACCCACAGCGGTTCTTTCAAGGACCTCGGCATGACGGTGCTGGTGTCGCAGGTGAAGCAGATGATCTCCGAAGGCGCGCCCATCAAGGCCGTCGCGTGCGCATCGACCGGGGACACTTCCGCCGCGCTGGCGACGTACTGTGCGGCCGCCGGCATTCAGTCCATCGTTCTCCTCCCGCGCGGCAAAATTTCCCTTGCCCAGCTGGTCCAGCCGATTTCCAACGGGGCCCTGGTGCTTTACCTGGATACGGACTTCGACGGCTGCATGCGGCTGGTCCAGGAGATCACGAAAGATGAGACGCTGTACCTGGCCAACTCGATGAATTCCCTGCGCATCGAAGGTCAGAAGACGGTGGGGATTGAAATCGTTCAGCAGTTCGACTGGCGGGCGCCGGACGTGATCATCATTCCGGGCGGGAACCTGGGGAACGTGTCGGCCCTTGGCAAGGGGCTGATGATGATGAAGGACCTGGGTTTGATTTCCCGGTTGCCGAGAATTGTCGTTGCGCAAGCCGAGCGCGCCAACCCGCTCTACCTCTCGTACCTGCGGAACTTTGAGAACTTCGAACCGGTCCATGCCCGAAAAACCCTGGCCAGCGCCATCCAGATCGGCAACCCGGTCAGCATCCAAAAGGCGATCCGGACGTTGAAACAATTCAACGGCGTCGTTGAGCAGGCCACCGAGGAAGAGCTGGCCGATGCGGCGGCGTTGGGCGACCTGACGGGAATGTTTAATTGCCCGCATACCGGCGTCGCCCTTGCCGTGCTCATGAAGCTGCTGAAATCCGGGAAGATCGACAAAGCGGAGCGGGTGGTGGTGATTTCCACCGCGCATGGGCTGAAGTTTGTGGAGATGAAAGTGAAGTACCATCAGCGCAAACTGGATTTCCCCGCACGTTACGCCAACCAGCCGATCGAGTTGCCTGCGCGTTTGGATGCGATCAAGAAAGCTTTGGACAAGGCGCTGGCCAGGAGCAGCCGGTTGAACGTGGGGCGCGGGTGAAATTAAAACGTGCCCTCACCCCGTCCCTCTCCCATCCGATGGGAGAGGGTGGACCATTCTGACGCGTTTGCATCATTTGACGATCTGTGATTGCAAGGAGCGCGTCGATCAATTCTCCCTCTCCCGTCGGATGGGAGAGGGACGGGGTGAGGGTTTCTCTTGCCCGTGGTTGCGGCCTTGCCGCGCTGGGGTTTCCTGCTCCCGGTTTATTTCGCCTTGGGCTCCTGGGCCTGGGCGGGAGGGCTGTTGGTTTCTTTTGCGTCCTTTTCCTTCTGCTCGATGCTGCGCGTTCCGATGTCTTTTAAATCGGCATAGACAGCGTTCGTGACACCCCGAAGGTGGGCGCGCGCTTCCGAGAATCTGCCCACGCTTGCTTTGAGCCGCGCGAGGTGGATGTTCACGCCTTCCCGCTCGACTTCGTTATGGGCGATACTCAAGGCGTTGGTCCATGCTCTCAAAGCGTCCTCCGTCCGCAGCGGTTTGATGATATAGTAGGTCAGCGCCAGGTCCGAAGCGAGCTGGAAGTTCAAGGGATCCAATTCCAGCGCCTTGGAGTAGAGGCTCAGGGATTTGTCAAAAACCTCCTGCTCGGTTAAGTGGTAATATTCTTTGGCGTCTTTGCGGAACATGCAGACTGTCGTGGCGAAATTCTGGTAGTAAACCGGCTCGCGCGGGTCGAGCTCGATCGCCTTGGCGTAAAATTCAAAGGCTTTTTTGACAGGGCTGAACTCGCCGTAGTAATTGGCGAGATTATTCCAGATGGCGGGATCTTTGGGATTGAGCTCTCGCGCTTTTTCGAGCTGCTGCACCTGCCCGTCATTGTCGCCCATGTCGTGGAGAAAGCTGGCAAACGCCACGCGCGTGTCGGCGTTGGTGGGATAGCGTTTGATGAGGTCCTCGTAACCCTGGTGCACCGGTTCAAAACGTTTGCGAATTCGCCGGTTCATCTCCGTGTCGGCGATGCCCGCGCCACTGGCCGTGAACTTGTCATTTTCGCGCAACCAGCCGTCCACTTCCGCCTGCGCGGCGTCATCCAGCTCCATCAACTTCTTGAGTTCCTGGGCCACCGGATCATTCGTCGACGCGGCATTGGTGGAAACGAGGGTGGATGGTGCGATGAGATTTGTGACGGCTGCCGGGGCGTTGCTGGCCAACAGGACGGCGATTAAACCAATGAGTAAGCTGCTCACCGCGGCAAGCTAACATGGAGTCGGGCGATGTCGAGCTGGGCCTTTTGAGAATCAGTGAATCAGTGAATCAGTGAGTTAGTGAATGAAAGAAATGGGGACACTCGTTGATTCACTGACTCACCAACTCACTGATTCACTGATTTTCAGAACGGCCAATTGAACCCCGCCGAAATAAAAACAGCCCCGCCCAAATCCAGCCTGCCCTCGGCGCCACCTCCGCCGATTTTCGCCTTTCCCAGCGGCATGTATTCCGCCCCCAGAAAAATATCCCCGTTCTGCACCACATGAAACATCACCGTGGCGTTCGCGTAACCGCCATACACCACGTCCGTCCCGCTGACTTTTGCAGTTCGATGAGCCGTGGTGAAGGTTTCCGAGGTCTCCAAATCGCCCGTCAAAACTGCCATCGCCGGCCCAGCGCTTACGGACATCCCAATATGCCGGTTAAAATCCCAATAAAGCGAAGGCCCCAGTCGCATGGTAAAAAGCAGCGCATCCAGTTTCGCGGTGACATTGGCGGCGCCCGCCAGGTTTGTCGTTGCGGGCAAACTGGCCATGTCGCTGATCTGGGCGCCGCGGCCGCTGGGACCCCCGTGATACGGCGCCGTCGGCAGTATTGTGGTCCCGGTATCGAAGGCATACGTATTCTGCGTGGAATTGGCTGCTGGGTTTGCCCCGGCGCTGATGCTGACTGGAAGAAACCCAAATCCAAGATCCCACCCGATACGCAGGCGCTTCCAGTACCACAGGTTGGCCCCATACGCCAGGTCCAGCCCCGGCAAGACTGCATTGTCGGAGCTCGAGCTCGCGCCAATGTTCAACGAAGTCACCTGGTGCATGAACAGTGTGTGTGAAGCACTGTCCCATTGCTGTGGATGGTCGTATCCCCAATAGCCTGTTTGGCCCAGCGGATTTCCGTTTTGGTCGACGCGAACGTAGCCATCGTCGAATTCATGATTCGCTCCATGAACACCAGGCTGTCCCGGGTTTGCGGTGCTCCCCGAGCTCGTCATCGATGGCACGGTAAACTCCGCCTTGATATTCAATCCCACCATCCCGCCCACCCGGAAATGTCGCGACCAGTCCGGATCGTACTGCGCGCGGGCCTGCATTGAAAAAAACAGGAACGCTCCAAGTCCAAAAAGCAATGCCGGCCATTGGAGATGTACGCTGTGAGCGGCTCGTTCTTTTGAAATCATAGACGTGTCAATCGGGTCAGGGATTGAGGAGCACGCGGTAAAATCGCGACGCCACGTTGGTCGGAGCGCTGATGGTTTGTGGCGGGCCGGCATCGATCCACTGCACCCGGTCCGCCGGTGCGACGATCAGCGACAGCGCGGTGAGCTCGTTTGAGAAAGCGATGTTATCGGCGTAGAGGACCGTGTAGGTGCGGTTGAGGATCGAGGGGAACTCGACCAGGACGGCGCCCGAGGGCAGATTTGTTTGCAGTGTGATGGCGAAGGGAGTGCCGGGCGGGGGCGTGAGGCTGACGGGCGGCACTTCAAACGCCGAGTTGCTTACGGTCACCGGGGTGAGGCTGGGAATGAAATATTCGAGGTGCAGATCCGCGCTCTGGTTTGTGCCGAGGGTTGCGGGGAAGTAAACGAAGGGCTCGCCGTTGTTGGTTCCTGCCGCATTGTAGAGCCAGTTCGTCAGCCCGTGGATGACGAGACGCGCGGAAGCCAGGTCATTGGTGGCAAGATTGGTCAAGCGCACCGTTTGTTCCATCAAGCCGGTCTGGAAGTTGGGCGTCATCTCCGTGACATTGGAGGCCGCCACGTCGCCGGAGAGATAGTTGGTGACGGTGATATTTGTCATCGCCAGGTTGTTGTTTGTGTCTGAATCCAATGTGGAGGAGCCGACCGCCGCGAAAAAAGTGAACAGATCGACGTTGGTGGGCTGGAGGATAAAGTAAACGTTGGTGACCGCGCCACCCCCAAGCGTGCCAAATGGGAATTGCAATTGATTGCTCGTGACGGTGATGAGGTGGCCGGGGTCAACCAACATTATTGTCGAGGAACTTGCATTGGTGAAACCGGCGGTCAGGAGGACATCGGAAGCCGCGCCCGAGCCCATGTTGGCCACGGTTAATCGAAACGGCGCGTAATCATTTGTGATCACAGGCAAGCCCGGTCCCACAATCGAGACCGCAAGATCGGCTGTCGTGGTGTTGGTGGGTGGCACAGGCACAGAACCGTTCGTGATGACATTGACGAAGTTGGTGGCGGTCAGCGGGATGCCGCTGGGATCCGTCGATATGATCGATGAGTTGAGGGTCCCCGCGCTGGTCGCCTGCACGGTAAGGGTCAAGAGGACATTCGATGCGCCAAAAGAAACCGCGGCCGAGACGGTCGGCAGGTTCGTGGTCAGCACTTGCGCAAATGTTGAAGACGACGCCGTAAAGGAGACGATCGCCACGGGGGCCCCGGACAGCGTATCGTTGACCGTGATCGACGGGGTCGAGGTCGTGTTCACGTTCATGGTGTAGATCAGAAACTGGTTGATCCCGATTGCGTTTGTCGTGCTGACCGAGGCGGTCAGAATTTGCGCGCGAACCCCTGCGCAGCCAATCCAGCTCAAAAGGGCAACCAGCACCACGCAGCGAAATATGGAAGTGACCTTCATGTTATGAACCCTTCGTTATCGGTTACCGTCAAAGTATTTGTCTACTGCGCACCGTTGTCCAGAGGGATTTGTTCACGGGTTCGCGGCTGCGCGCGTTGCACAAATCAAAACCAGTCGGAAACGGCATCAAAAAACCCTCACCCTAGCCCTCTCCCGTCCGACGGGAGAGGGAACAGCATCCCACGATTTGGAGTGAATGACCCCATGGATTGCAACCAACGCGTGAACCGCTTCTCCCTCTCCCATCGGATGGGAGAGGGTTGGGGTGAGGGCGGTCTCATTTATTGAAGCGGGGGACTCCCGGCTTGCGTTATTGAGCCGGGTGAATAACTTTGACCCTCTGCGCAACTTTTCCTAAATTCGCGTGTCTCACTGGAGTGGCGATTTAGAATCGCGTATTGAATGGCTTTCGTATCGCTGAAATTTTTTTTAGCCCACATGGGGCTGGTGACTCCCGCACAGTTCGACGAGCACAGCAAAGCGTGGCGCGTGGCGGTTGATAACGGCTCGCAAGAGTCGCTGCTGGCATTTGTCTGCCGCGAACGAGGCATCGCCGAGGACGTCTTTCTGCAAAAACTCGCCAAGGCCCTCAACTGGCCCTTCCTGGACCTGCCCAGGCTCGAGATTCCCACCGAAGCCCGAACCAAAATCTCCACCAAGGTCGCCTTCCAGCATTCGGTCCTCCCGACCAATCTCCACGACGGAACGGTGCAGGTCGCGGTGAGCAATCCTTTCGATACCGCCATGCTCAATGCCGTGCGCTTCGACGCCAAAGGCCCCGTCGAATTCGCGCTTTCCACAAAAGCGGAGATCGAAAAAGCGCTCAAGAAATATTACGGCGTCGGCGCCGAGACTCTCGATGAAATGGGCGGCGGCGAGGATGATCCCATCGAGTTGTTGATCGGGGACAAGGAAATCACCGAGGGCGACCAGGAAGCCAGCGTCATCAAGTTCGTCAACCAGGTCATCTGGGAAGCTTACAAGGACCGGGCGACGGATATTCATCTGGAGCCGCAAGAGGACGAGTTGCGCATCCGGTACCGCATCGACGGTATTTTGCACCAGACGCCCATGCCGCCGCAGCTCAAACGATTCCAGGCGGCCATCATCTCCCGCATCAAAGTCATGAGCGGGATGAACATCTCCGAAAAGCGCCTGCCGCAGGACGGCCGCATCAACGTGCGCATCAAAGGCGAGGAAATCGACATCCGCGTTTCGACCGTGCCCACGGTTTACGGCGAAAGCGTTTCGCTGCGGTTGCTCTCGCGCGGCAAGATTTTTCTGAGCCTGGACAAACTTGGATTTTCACCCAAGGACGAAACGGCCATCCGCGAACTGATCATCAAACCGCACGGCATCCTGCTCGTCACCGGTCCGACCGGTTCCGGAAAGTCCACTTCGCTGTACGCGATGCTGAGCACGATCAACTCCGTGCATAAGCGCATCATCACGGTTGAGGAACCCGTCGAGTACGAGCTCAAGGGCATCAACCAGATTGCTGTGCGTCCGGAAATCGGGCTGACCTTTGCCATGGGTCTGCGGCACATCCTCCGCCAGGATCCCAATGTGATCATGGTGGGTGAGATCCGGGATCTGGAAACGGCGGAAATCGCCATCCGCGCCGCGCTGACCGGGCATTTGGTTTTCAGCACGCTGCACACCAATGATGCGCCGAGCGCTTTCACGCGTTTGATCGACATGGGGATTGAGCCGTTCCTGGTGGCCTCGTCGGTTGAAGCGGTCATGGCCCAGCGCCTGGTGCGCACCATCTGCCCGGCATGCCGGACCGAACAAAAGGTGGAGCGAAGTTATTTGCACCGGATCGGTTTTCCGGAAGAGGAAATTGACGCGACGAAGTTCATGCACGGGACCGGGTGCGAAGCATGCCGGCAATTGGGATATCAGGGGCGGCTGGCCATTTATGAACTGTTGATGTTGAACGAGGCGTTGCGTCCTTTTATTCTGAGCCGCGCCGCGGCAACCACCATTGCGCAACGGGCGATGGAGCAGGGGATGCGCACGCTGAGGACCGATGGCTGGAACAAGGTTAAAGGCGGCATCACAACCATTGAGGAAGTGTTGCGGGTGACCCAGATCGAGGAGCACCTGGACTCACTCATAGAACCGAAGGTCGCGGGATTGGCAAAGAGATGATAAGCACCACTCAACATCGCGGAGTCAGGGAATGCTCCGGCGCCGGGCTGCTCCTGGCGGCTCGCGCGCGCGAAAACTGCGACAGCGCATCCTGACATGGCCCGCTGGCATTCCTGCAACGTCCTTCAGCGCGGTCTCCAGACGCAGCATCTCTGGCAATTCGACGCGCATTCCTTCTCGCTGCAGCGGGAACAAGCCGCGCCGGTTTCGGATCCTTTGCCCGCTCACCTCGTCGGCAAAAGCTGGAGCTCGCTCTGGCAGCCCCGCCTCAACGTGGCCTGGCTGGCGCCCGAAAACGTCTTCATCCGCGTCGCCCAATTTCCCGCCAGCACACCCGAAGAGATCCGCGCCATGGTCGAGTTGCAGATGGAAAAGCTCTCGCCCATTCCGGTGACGCAGGCGGTGTGGACCATGCATGTCATTCCGCGCGCGGCGGGAGTGCCGCGGCTCGCTGGTGCGGAAAAGGGTTCGATGGAAACGGTGGCGGTGACGATCGTGCCGCGCAGCGCGGTCGAGGAGTTGCTTGGGCAACTGGAAGAGCAGGGGTTCATGGCCGACCGGCTGGAAGTGCCGGAGCTGGATCAACTGCAAGCGACGGATATACGCGAGGACGGGGCCTGGATCTACCCGGGGACTGCGGATAGAAGGAGGGCGCTGGTCGCATGGTGGTACGGCGGCGTGCTGCAAAATCTCGCCCTGCTGACGGCTTCGGAAGCCGATCCCGCCGCCGGGCTGAAGGATCAATTGATGCAGATGGCCTGGGGCGGAGAGCTGGAAGACTGGCTGACATCGCCTCCTGCCTGGCACCTGGTGGCCGAAGGGGCCGTTGCGCAGGAATGGGAACAATGGCTGCGCACCGCGCTGGATCAGCCGGTGCAAACGATCGCCCCGGTTACCGGCAGCGCCCTTGCCGCGCTCAGCGCCCGGCGGGCTACGGAGACAAGCCAGGACATGACCCTGCTGCCTCCCGAGTTCGCCGACCGGTACCGGCAGAAGTTCGTCGACCGGCTTTGGCTGCGCGGGCTGGGCGCACTCCTGGTGCTCTATGGCGTCGGTTGTATCATTTACTTCATCGCGGTGGGCTTTCTCAGATTCCAGACCACCGGCGTTGAGAGTCAGGTCAACGCCATTACTCCCGCCTATACCAATGCGCTGCAGATCAAGGCGCGGTTTGACGTTCTCCAGGAGCGGCAGGAACTCAAGTTTGCAGCCCTGGATTGCTACGAGAAAACCGCGGAATTGATGCCCGAAGGCCTGGTGCTGGAGTCATTGAATTTTAGCGACGGAAAGAAACTCATGCTCAGCGGAACCGCGCCCGCCCAGCAGGTCGACAGCGTGATTGATTTCAGCGGCAAACTCCGCAAAGCGAGCAAGAACGGCCAGCCGCTGTTCACTCCCGAACACGCCGTGCCCCTGATCACCCATGTCAATCCCGTCAACTCCACGGTCACCTGGAGCTTCGGTCTTGAGCTGAAACGAGTGGAGGCGCCATGAATACGTACCTCTCCCGCCTCAACCCCTCGGAGCGGCGCTTCGTCGTCGGCGTCGGCATGGCGTTGTTCGTCGTCATCAACATTTTCTGGGTGTGGCCCCATTTTTCGGATTGGACGATATACAAGAACCGGCTTAACAGCTCGCGCCTGAAGCTGGCGAACTACCAGGCGATTATTCAGCAGGCTGAACGCCTCAAGCCCGAGTTGACGCGCATGGAAAACGAGGGAGCTTCGGTCGCCACGGAGGACCAGGCGACCGAGTTCATGCAGAACATCCAGATGCATGCCCGGCAATCGGGCCTGAGTATCACCAGCTTCGGACCTCAAACCACCCGGACCAACCAGTTCTTCAACGAGCAATCCCAAACCGTCTCCGGAATCTCGGGTGAAAAACAACTCGTCGATTTCCTGTACAACCTGGGCTCGGGCAATTCGCTGGTCCGCGCCAGGGCCATCGCAGTGCGCCCGGACCAGGCGCGGCAACAATTGAGCGCCGGAATTACGCTGGTGGCCAGTTATCAGAAAACCCGGCAAGCCCGCCCAACCCCGGCTTCTCCGGCACCCAGAGCCGTCGCGCCTCCATCCATTGCCCCGTCCAAAACAGCGGCTCCTACAATCAAGCCGGGGTCCGTCAAGCCGGTGGACGTCAAACCCGCAACGCTGAAGAAAAAATGAAAAAGATTCTGCCGCTCCTCATCCTGGTCAGCCTGGCATCGTGCGCCCACCGTCCACCCAAGCAGTTTGGCGCATGGACCCCCGAGCATGAGGCAGCCGTTGCCGCTCCTGTGCCGCCGGCCAAAACCCCCGCTGTGGAGCCGCCCGCCGCGCTCGCCCAAACCGCCGACAAGCGAACCACAAACGCTCTCTCAACTCTCGTTCCGATGCCGCCCGCCACCAACCTGCCGCCGACGGTCGGTGTTGTTTCAACCAACCGTGTTCCGCCCCAGGTTCCCGGACCCACAAATACACCGGCTGTCCCAACGACTCCGGATCCGGGCGAAACGGCCGCTGATATCATTCCGGCCGGCACGATCAATTTCCCCGCCACCGACATCAACCAGGTCCTGCAGATTTATTCCGAACTGGTGGGCCGCACGATTCTGCGCCCTGCCAATTTGCCGACGCCGCTGATCACATTGAAGACGCAGACGCCGCTTTCGAAGAAGGAGGCCATCCAGGCTTTCGACGCGGTGCTCGCGCTGAACGGGGTGACGATGATTAACGTGGGAGATAAGTTTGTGAAGGCGGTCCCGACGCCGCAAGCCAACCAGGAAGCGGCCGCCTTCAGCCACAAAGACGCCTCGCAATTGCCCGAAATGGGCCAGTACGTCACACATGTCGTGCAATTGAAATACGTCAAGCCCTCGGAATTGATGCCCGTGCTTCAGCAGTTTGCGAAGGTGCCTAATTCCATCCTCCCCATCGATGCGAGCCAGATTCTCGTGTTGCGGGATTACACTGAAAACGTGAAGCGAATGCTGGAGATGATCAAGGAGATCGATGTGTCGATTCCGTCCGAATACCTTTCGGAGGTGATCCCGATCAAGTATGCGAAGGCTTCGGATATTTCCGATGCTCTAAACAGCCTGAGTTCGGGAGGCGGGACGACCAGCGTCGGCCGGAGCAGCACGGGGCCGGGGCGCTCGGCGTTTTCGTCAGGGCTTGGCCGCTCGGGCCCCGGCGGGACTGGCGGGTACGGCACTCCTGGCAGCACGCAGTATGGCGGTCAGGCCGGAGTCGGTGGAGGAATGCCCGGCCAGCCCGCGGCGGCCGCGCCGGTCAGCTTTACCGATCGTCTCAAAAACATCATCAAAAGCGCGAGCGGCCCCGGCGAGCTGCAGATCATCGGCCAGACAAAAATCATCGCCGATGAACGCACCAATTCCCTCCTGATCTTCGCCACCCGGACGGACATGGAGATGATCAAAAATATCGTTTCCAAACTGGACGTCGTCCTGGCCCAGGTGCTGATCGAAACCATCATCATGGATGTGCAGATGAATAATGGGTGGAATTTTGGAGTCTCGGGCGTCCAAACAGCCCAGAGCGCTGCCGATATCCACAAACACGGAGCCGGAGGGGTCAATAACGGCCAGCCTGTGTTTGACCTGGTCAACTTTTTGGCCGGCGCGGCGACAAACTCCATTTTCCCTGGAAACATGGGCGGCGGATTCAGCTACTGGGGTCAGATCGGAAAGAGCTTCGACCTGGCGCTGCAGGCCGCATCCTCGGACGAACGCATCAACGTGGTGCAAAAGCCAAGGATTCTCACCTCGCACGCCACTCCCGGCTCCATC